>CAMOZF010000312.1 GCA_946630765.1 uncultured Lachnospiraceae bacterium
CAAGGACCAGGGCCCTGAAAGTCTGAAGCTGAGTGCGCTCCCGCTAACAGCCGCGTGAAAAACTGATCATTTCCCCGACAAAAAGCCCTTCCACAAGCCTAGGGCGGAAGGGCTGGGGGTTGATATTGGTGGTCTTTGCGGGCGGCCGAGGGGCCGGGCTCAGTTCAGGCGGAGGAGGGACCACATGCCTTTCATGAGAAGGGTGGGGTCGAGGATGATGTTGTGGCGGCAGTAGGGGGCGATGAAGGAGGAGAGGCCGCCGGTTGCGACAATCGTGTAGTGGAGGCCGGTTTCCTTCTCGATCTGGTCGATGATGCCGTCGATGAGGCCGGCGGTTCCGTAGATGATGCCGGACTGCATGGCTTCGATCGTGTTGGAGCCGATGACATTCTGCGGGGGATCCAGGCTGATCTCGGGAAGGACGGTGTTTTTGGACAGGGCATTTAAAGAGGTGCGCACACCGGCGCAGATCAGGACGCCGTCGAGCTTGCCGTTGTCGTCCAGAGAGGAGGCGACGGTGGCCGTGCCCATGTCGAAGGTGATCGTCGGGAAGCCGTACTGCAGCTTCGTGCCGGCATTGTCGCAGAGAATGTCCGCGCCGACCGGGGAGATGTCCGCGACGTTCGCCCCGTAGGGGAGGTTGAGTGCGGGCGTGATCTGGAGAATGCGGCAGGGAAGAAGCTTCTCAAGCGCCTGGTACACGTTGACCGTCACGATCGGAACGACAGAGCTCAGGGCGCAGTCGCTGATCGTGGAGGCGGAAACGTGGTGAAGATCAAAGATGGTCACGATGTCCACGGTATATTCCATGGCGGTTTTGTCGCGGTCGGTATGGATCCGCTCGAAAAAGATCGGTTCCGGGGAATCGTCCGCGTGGATCGCGAAACAGATGTTGGAATTGCCGATATCAACTGTCAGAATCATCAGAGGCTCCTTTCATTGTAGATCATCGCGAGACCGCGGATGCTCAGGCTTTCGTCGAGGATGATCGAATGCCTGCAGAAGGGGGCGAGGATCGCGGAAAGACGGCCGGTCGCAACGATCTTCGGTGCGGTCGGGAGCTCATTTTCCATGCGGTCCAGGATGCCGTCGATCATACCGACATTTCCGTAGATCGCGCCGCCCGCAAGAGACTGCTCCGTCGTGCGGCCGATCGCGGTGATCGCGTCTTCTTCGAAACGGAAGGCCGAGAGCTGGGCAGCGTTTCCGATCAGGGCATTCATCGAGATCATCGCGCCGGGAAGGATCGAAGCGCCGATAAAGACACGGCCTTCATCAATGACACTGATTGTCGTGGCGGTGGACATGTCGATGACGATCGTCGGCGTGCCGTAGAGGCCGGAGGCCGCGACTGCTGTGACGATCAGATTCGGACCGATTTCCTCGGGCCGGTTCGTCCGGAAGGAGATGAGATGCTGGGCTTTTGCGCTGACGATCACCGGCTCCAGCGAAAACAGGCGGAAAACCGCGCCGGAAAACACCGGAAGGAGCACGGGAACAACACAGGAAATGACGCTGCCCGAGACCTGATCGAGTTCGCAGCCGTGAATGCGGAAGGCATTCAGAATGTCGATGGAGTATTCGAGCTCCGTTTTTCGGGTGTCGGAGAAGATGCGCTCCTGAAAAAGCACACGGTCCTGATCGACACAGCCGAGCGTGATGTGGCTGTTTGCAATATTGACAGTAAAGATCATAACAGACTCCAAAAAAGTTGGTATGGCCTAATCATAGCCCAAAAAGCGTCGAAATGCAAGAAGGGCATATGTAGAAACTGTCAGAAACCCGTAAAAGCCGCGAAATTCCGGTGGACATTCCGGGAGGCCTGGTGCTATACTCTATCCATAACAGAATGATGTGGGAGGGAAAAATGGCTTATCGCGTGCTTTTACTGAACGGCAGCCCGCACGAACAGGGCTGCACGAAAACCGCGCTTCTTGAAATGGTGAAGGTTTTCGAGGAAGAAGGAATCGAAACCGAGATTCTCGAGGTCGGAAAAAAAGATATCCGCGGCTGCATTTCCTGCGGATTCTGCGAAAAAAACGGACGATGGGTTTTTAACGACCTTTGCAACGAAGCGGCGGAGAAGCTGAAGGAAGCGGACGGGCTCGTGGTTGGAAGCCCGGTATATTACGGCTCTCCGAACGGGACGCTTCTGTCATTTATGGACCGGCTGTTCTACAGTACCAGCTTTTCAAAGCATATGAAGGTGGGCACCGCGGTCGTTTCCGCAAGAAGAGGCGGAAATACGGCTTCCTTTGACGTCCTGAATAAGTATTTCACGATCAGCAGCATGCCGGTTGCGAGCTCGAGCTACTGGAACCAGGTGCACGGCTTTACGGCGGAGGATGTGAAAAAGGATCTGGAAGGCCTTCAGGTGATGCGGAATCTTGCGCGGAACATGAGCTTCCTGATCCGTGCGATCGCCGACGGCAGGGAGAAGTACGGACTTCCGGAACAGGAGCACCGCTATTTCACAAGCTTCCCGGACGGATTATAAAGGAAGATTTAAGAGCTTTTACGGAGGAATCATAATCATGTCTCTTTCTGAACAGGATTTTCTGGAACCGGCATGTCCCTTTGACTTTTCCATGTGGACTGGGGCGCCCGCAGAGACGGTACCGATCCGGCGGATCATGGAGCGCTCGGATGATCTCTTGTCCCGGGACGACTTTGATGGGGCGGAGAAGCATCTTCTGTACTGGCTGAAGTCCGCGGAAGCCTTCCGCGATATCCGCGGGGCCTTTTTCCTGCATAATGAACTGATCGGCTTCTACAGAAAATGCGGCAACGAGGCGCGTGCGCTTGAGGAGATCGATGCGGCGATCAGCCTGACAAAGGACGAGCGGATCGGCAGGGATAATGTCGGGGCGGCAACGCTCTATGTGAATGCGGGCACGGCGCTTCTGCGTTTCGAGCAGTCCGAAAAGGCCATGCCGTTTTTCCTGGAGGCGCAGAAAATCTATGAACGCGACCTTCCCGAGGGCTCCGAAA
>CAMOZF010000313.1 GCA_946630765.1 uncultured Lachnospiraceae bacterium
TGTGGCTGCTTCGATTCTTCTTTCATAGGCCGGCGCGTCCTTCGGCGCGTGGCGAAGCGCCCGCTCCGTCCCGTAGGCGGAAATGTCAACGAAATTCGGATCGCCGGGTTTCACCTTCCGCACGAGATTCGTCTTGTCCACGACCTGCTTCGCAAAACGTCTGAGCCCCGGCACATGGTCATTGACGACCGACAGCACGTCGATACTGTTGTCAAAACGGTCCTGACTGGACTGGTAAGTCCGCATGCTCTTCTTGCCCTTCGTATAGTCCAGGGTGTGGCCGATAAGCGTTCCGTTCGCCCGGATCAGCTTCTGCTCAATTTGGGGATCCTTCGGGTCCAGCGCGGCGATCGCGTCGACCGCCTTTTTCATATTGCGGTATTTTTCGGACTTTCCTTTGGAAGGAACCATCGATTCCGAAAGCTCCTTCATTTTCCGGATATATTCTGTGCGATTTTGTTCCGGCACGCCGAATTTCTTCTGAAGCATGGCGTGCGGCGCCTCGTTTGCACGCTGCCTGCTGGAGATGGCCTTAAGAACATCGTGATCCGAAAAGTTCCTAAACACATCCAGGTTTGCGTAACTTTCGGCGTCCTTTTCGACCGCCTTCCGGTCAAAACGGTCCGGATGCTTGAGATTCCAGGCATTTGCGGCCATGACCATCGCGAGATGCTTCCGCCGCTCTGCCGGACGGTCCATAATCGCTTTCGGTCCCAGATGCTCATGAAGGAATTTCTCATAATCGGAGAGCTGCGGTCCCAGCTGCTTTCCGCTGATTTTATTGAAGATCGGATCGTTCTGAAGACCGAAGACGGTTCTTCTGTCTGCCTCATCCGAAAATTCCTTATAGCGCTTGTTCAGGCTGTCCGCACGTTTATTCAGAAGCATGGGGAATCCGGTCTTTTTCACCCATTCGCGGATCTCCTTCGGCGGCTTGTACTCCTTCTTGTTCACGAGCTTCATGCCGTTATCGAAGATCTTTTTTTCCTGTTCACTCAGATTTTCACGAACGGCATTTGAACTCAATCTGGTCACATCCCGCATCAGGTCCTGAATAAAGTGCTTTTTCGCAGCGTCATAAATAATATCATCCGTCACCTCCTCAATCTGGTGATTCGGATCATGTCGTTTCATTTTCTGCTGCTCGGCTTCCTGCCTGCGCTTATAGAAATCATAGACATTCAAGCCCCGGTGGCAGGGAAAACCTAATTGCTCAGTCGACTCGCGGAAAAACAGCTGCTGTTCCTCTTCCGAGGTGAACGAAGAATCCAGAAACTCTCCGAGCGTCATGTTTTTCAACGCATTCACATCGGGAATCGGAGAATCCTTCATGATCTCATCATAGAAATCCGCGTTTCCCATATAGGTGTCACTCTGCAGATCCTTGAATGCTCTTGTCATCGTCTGCGGTTTTCCGTAGAGATCCATTAAGTGAAGGTATTCCGCCTTCTCCTCCCGGTTCGGTTCATCCTCGGGAAGAGAATTCAGCTTCTCTTCATAATCCTTCCCGCATTCCATCGCAAGCTTCGCCTGAAGAAGGCCAAGAAGCTTATAGCTTTTCTGTCGACGTTCGTAGGTGCTGAAGTGAAGCGCGTTTGCTCTTATATCGTTGTCCACAACGTTCGTAGCCCTTGAAATCTTCGCAAGAGAAGCTTCATCCATCGGGACTTGAACCTTTTCACGTTCACCGTTCTGGTAATGACCGTCTTTATAGTTTTCAATGTATTTCTGAACTGCTTTATCAATTTCCTCAGGATCCTCAGGCGCGTCAGGTTCTTCCAGAACACGCTTTCTCGGATCCCGGTTAAGCGACCAGGCATTCTTTACGGTGCCATACAGCGAGTAATAGTTCAGGTAGTACCAGAGCTTATCCAGCTCCGTCTTCTGCGCGCTTGCGCCCTCGTTTGCTTCCTGATTCAGTTCTTCCTGTGTAATCTCGGTGAGCGGTTTTTTCGGCATTTCTCAATTATCTCCTGCTAAAAAAGGGGTTTTTTTTATTTTCACGCTGAATTCTACACTGCCCTGTCCAACAAATGTCCAGCACCGTATGATTTTCTTCCAAAAAATGTCATCCCGAGCGCAGCCGAGGGATCCTATTCCCTCGGAATGACACTATTGATTCTTTTCAATCCAGATGTTAAAATACAAAATATCAGACACGAAAGGATCTTCCCATGGGACTGACACGCTTTGCGCTTCGTTTTGCACTGAAAAAGCCGAAAATCGAGAGCTTCTCACGTTTTCTTTTTATCGGGCCGCATCCGGACGATATCGAGATCGGGGCCGGCGCAACGGCCGCGCGTCTTGCGAGGCTGGGAAAGGAAGTCTGCTTCCTGATCTGCACCGACGGGCGCTTTGGTGACGCCTTTGTTCCAGAGGATCAGAAGGGCGCGGTTCTTTCGGGCATCCGAAAAGAAGAGTCCCGAAAGTCTGCGGAAATGCTCGGTGTCACAGACCTTCGCTTCCTCGGGCTTTCCGACGGCGGCTTCTATGACAAGTCAGAGCTTCTTTCCGGTATTGCCAAATGTGTCGCCGACTTTCAGCCGGAGGTGATCTTC
Source organism: uncultured Lachnospiraceae bacterium (assembly GCA_946630765.1). Next base: position 2,559 of record CAMOZF010000313.1, read on the forward strand.
GCGCCGGATCCGCTGTCCCGCTCCGAGTCGCACAAGGACCACCTTCAGGTTGGAGAATGCGCGCGGGAAATCGCAAACTTCGCGCCCTATCCAGGGATCATGAAGGGCTACGGCGCTGAATGCGCGGCCAATGTTCAGGCGATTGCCTATTACATGACGGCGCGGCCGAATGTTTTCGTCAAGACCACAGGACTTCTTCCGCTGCAGCTCAGATCGATCTTCGACTGCCATCTTTCCCAGTATCGGGAAAATTCTCAGGAAGCGAAGGACATCGCGCTGTATCTGAAGCTTCGCGCGCATGACTTCGGGATTCGATCGTTCCATCGGACCGCCGAGGGCTTCCGCATGCTTACAAGGACGGAGATGCACTGTCTTCCCGAGGCCGGGGAGTGATGGAATTCCTTGTTGATAGGATTCCTCGACTCGCTGCG
>CAMOZF010000314.1 GCA_946630765.1 uncultured Lachnospiraceae bacterium
CCCTTGGAATTCCCTATCGTCAGATTGCCGGCTTCCGCTATCCCTTTGTTGTGATGGCGATGGCGGTGAGTCTTCTGCTTCGCTCGACGGAGCGCGTGCGGATTCCGCTTTTTGCATCGATCGTGTCGGTCCTGACGAATATTTTTCTGAATTACCTCCTGATCGGCGGGCATTTCGGCGCGCCGGCACTTGGGGTTCGGGGTGCGGCGATTGCGACCCTTTCCGCGAATATCGTCAACTTTCTGATGTGCGTGATTCTTGCGAAGGCGCGCGGCTTCAAATATCTGTTCATGTTCAGGGACTTCTTCCGCTGGGATCGCGGGCATCTGTCGGAGTATTTCAGAAAATGCTTCCCGATCCTGATGAACGAGATCCTGATCGGCGTCTCCATTGCGATTATCAACATCGTCCTCGGACGGCAGTCGGAGGAGGCGATTGCCGCGATTGCGGTATTCCGAACCATGGAGGGGCTGTACATCGGCTTCTTTGTCGGCTTCTCGCAGGCGGCGTCGATCCTGGTCGGCAAGTCTGTCGGCGCGGGGCGGCTCGAGGAGGCCTTCGAGCGGGCAAAGCGCCTGATCTATATGTGCGCGGTCTTTATCGCAATGATCGCGGTCATCGTCATGGCGCTTCGGGTGCCGATCTTCCGGGCCTTCGGACTTTCGGGAGAGTCGCTTGAGATTGCAAAGGGCATGATGAGCATCTTTGCGGTCGTCATCGTGATTCGGATGTGCAACTGGCTGCATAATGACACCTACCGGGCCTCAGGAGATGCGACAACCGGCACCGTCCTTGAGATTGCCTTTATGTACCTTCTCGTGATTCCTCTGCTGCTTGTCACGGCCTTTGTGTGGAAGGCGCCCTTCCTTCTGATCTTCGCGGTCTGCTATGTCGATGAGCCGATCCGGCTTGTCCTGATGCAGATTCATATGTACAGCGGCCGCTGGATTGACCCGGTGACCAAAGAGGGCAGAGCGGCGCTTCCGGAATTCAGGGCCGCGCATGGAATCAAACGTCCGCAGGGCTTCATGTTTTCCGGGAGGCAGAAGGACGTTTCTGAAGGCTGATACCAGGCCCCGGATCAGGGGCCTGAAAATTTTTTAAAAAGTGCTTGCTTTTTCCTGGAAGATGTGATATTATCTTCCCTTGTCAGGACATTTTGGGCGAATTCCCGAGTGGCCAAAGGGGACAGACTGTAAATCTGCTGCAAATTGCTTCGGTGGTTCGAATCCACCTTCGCCCAATCCTTCCTGATACGCCGGCGTGGCGGAACTGGCAGACGCCCGGGACTTAAAATCCCGTGAGTAGTGATACTCGTACCGGTTCGATCCCGGTCGCCGGCAGGTCGACCGGAAACATCATTAAGCCCCGGTAGCTCAGTTGGTAGAGCGGAGGACTGAAAATCCTTATGTCGTTGGTTCGATTCCGACCCTGGGCACGGTCAGGTAAAAAAGTACTTGACAAATGAATAAACATGGTATATAATACCAGTGTTGTGCGCGAGTAGTAGAGTGGTACTACGTCTCCTTGCCAAGGAGAAGGTCGCGGGTTCGATTCCCGTCTCGCGCTCTTTTCTTTTGTAAAAATGCATATAAGAAAGAATGAGACCGTCCGAAAGGACGGTTTTTCTCTTTAAGACGACGAGCGGGAATTCTCGGTTATTCAATTGCCGAGATGAAAGCGGCCAGGATGGACCCGCTCTTTGCAGATGCTCGTTGACTAACTCGAACATATGTGCTATACTATATGTATAAAGGATAATCTTCTAAAATATCGCACATCTGTATGTAACATCAATTACCATGTGGTGTGGTGCGTCAAATACCGAAGGAAAATCATCACCCCGGAAATCGAAAGTTTCCTTCAGAAGCGGGCGAAGTTTGTCGCAGAAGACAAGGGCTTTACGGTACACCTGTTTGAGGCAGGAGAAATGGACCATATCCACTGCTTCGTCTCCGCCCCGCCAAAGCTTTCGATTACAGACATTGTAAAATACCTGAAGGGCATTACCGGACGCAGGCTTTTCGAGAAGTATCCGGATATCAGACAGCAGCTGTGGAAAGGTCAGTTGTGGAACCATTCGTACTACGTCGAAACCATAGGGCCTGTGTCACAGGATGCCATCACAAAATACATCCGGAACCAGTCCAAATCATACTGAGGCAATACGATATGGCAAAATCAAAACAGTCCCGGAAGCACCGTAAAACCGAAGTTTCCGACAAACAGAATATCGCCTACAAGTTCCGTATGTATCCGGAAGGTGAAGAACAGCTGCAATACTGTGCCAGAACCTTCGGCGCAGTCCGCTGGCTGAAAAACCGCATGCTCTCGGATGATGAATTCATGTACCAGCAGATGGGTGAGCGGCTTCATAACAAGCCCACGGATTATAAGGATATCCCTGAATGTTCGTGGCTTAGGGAAGTCGATTCTCTTGCCCTTTGTAACGCTCAGCTGCAGTATGAAGACGCATGGATTAATTACTTAAATGGAAACGCGGACAGGCCCGTATTCAAGAGCCGTAAAGGGAAACAGTCCTTCACAACGTGCCTTGCGAGTACAGGCGCTTCAAACATCTCGTTTGATGAAAAAACAGGACTCCTGAAGATTCCCAAATGCAAAAGTCTGTTCCGTCTCGAAGCGCACCGCAGGATCAAGAGCGGCGGTGTCCTCAAGTCCGTTACTGTTAGTAAAGAGCCTGACGGAAAATACTATGCCTCCCTGCTGTATGAATACAGGAAAGAGGCAGCTCCTGCCAAAACCGTGAACCCCGAAAACCAAGAGGTTCGCATTATCGGGCTGGACATGTCTCCGAGTGTATTCTATACAGACAGTGACGGCGATACCGTAATGTACCCGAAATACTACCGCGAGTCAGAGGCACGTCTGGCAAAGGAACAGAGGAAGCTGTCCCATATGCAGAGAGGTAGCACAAAC
>CAMOZF010000315.1 GCA_946630765.1 uncultured Lachnospiraceae bacterium
AAGGACAACGTTCCAGGCGTCCTTTTGAGGCTGTTATTTTGTGTATACCTTACTGCCCTGCAGGACAACGTTCCAGGCGTCCTGTAGAGCAGCTGTTTTGTTTGGATTATTCCTCTTCAGGGGTCAGGATGATGATCTCCTTTTCGATGTCGTCGAGGGCGGCTTTGCATTTCGCGGAGAGCTCTACGCCTTCCTTGTAAAGCTTCAGGGAGTCCGCGAGGGAGATGCCCTCCCTGGACAGTTCACGGTTGATCTCTTCGAGCCTTTCGAGGGCTTCATCCACATTGAATTCTTTTTCTTCAGCCATTTTGCACTCCTGTATTCTCAATTCGAAGTTTCTTTCGGAGCTTCGTCTGTAATGATGATTTCAGTGACTTTTGTCAGGATCTCGCCGTCGTGAATCGTGATTCGCAGCGGATCGTTTTTCTGCACTTGCCGGACAGATAGAAGCGGCAGGCCGTCCTTTTCCACATATCCGTAGCCGCCCTGCAGCTTCGCGGTCGGCGACAGGCCGTGAAGGTCGGAAAGAAGAAGCGAGAAGCGGTGCTTCCTCTCGGTGATCTGTGCGGCGATTTGGCGCTGCAATTCGTCGTTTTTCTGACGGAGCATTTCCCGGTTTTTCTGAAGAATCACGCGGGGGTCGTGTCCCTGAAGCGCGACCAGGAGGCGCTGAATCTGTGCCTTCCGGCCCTCGAGAAGCGCACGGGCCAGTGCCGTCCGCTGAAGTCCGGCTTCACTGAGCCGGTGCCTGGACTGAAGGACCCTCCTTCGCACAGAGGCCTTCATCTCGCGTTCCAGCGCCGCCACGGCATTCAGCGTCTCGCGGATATTCGGCACCGCGGCAACCGCAGCGTCGGTCGGCGTGATCGTAAAAAGGTCCGCCGTGTCGTCCGCGATGGAGTGGTTTCCGGTGTGGCCGATCGCCGTGATGACCGGCGTTCTCGCGGCAAAAATCGCGCGTGCAAGCGATTCGTCGTTATAGGCCTTGAGGTCTTCGTCGGATCCGCCGCCGCGCCCGACAATGATCACATCGACGCCGTAACTGTCCAGATACCGAAGCCCGGCAATCGTGGTCCGTACGGCCGCCTTTCCCTGCACGCTGACGGGATAGAGCACGATCCGGATCGAGGGACAGCGCTTCCTCGCCTCGGTGCAGATGTCGTGGAAGGCCTGCCCGTTTTTCGAGGTAACGACGCCGATCGTCTTTGCGTGTTTCGGAATCGGCTTCTTGAACTGCGGATCGAAAAGGTGCTCCTTTCTGAGCTTTTCCCTCAGCCTCAGAAGCTGCAGCTGATAGGCACCTTCCCCGAGATCCCTGATATCGTAGACGATGAGACGGCTCGTACCGTATTCGAGGGAATATTCGAAGGAACCGGCAAGGGCCGTCTGGCAGCCGTTTTTCAGCTCGAATTTCAGCGCGGATTCCGCATAGCTTCGGAACAGGCAGCAGGGCAGGACCGCGTTTTCGTCCTTGATCGAAAAATAGTAACTTCCGCGGCGTTCGCTGCAGTTTGTGACCTCGCCCTTGACAAGGACCCACTGGAAGAGGGTGCTCTTCTGAAATTCTCCGCGGATCCGTTCGTTCAGCTCGGTGACCGTCAGATAATCCTTGTAGGGATCGTCCTCCTGTTCCCCGGCTTCTTTCCGGGAGAACGGTTTCAGGGGAAGATCGTCTTCTTCTGCGAGCTGCACGGCGGAGAGGAACTTCGCGTAAGGATAGCCGTTTTTACTGACCCGGCTCTCATAATTGACAGAAGCCCCGGGCGCAAGGGCGTGAAGATCCGCATCGTCCCCGAAATAAATCGTGAGCGGCTTTTTCTTCGGGTCCTCCGGCTGTACGGTGCCCCTTCGGTCGCGGGCGTTGATAAAGGTCAGGGTTCCTGTCATATCCTCATACTTCCTCTGAATCGTTGACAAAATGTAATATTTGTTCCGTGCTTTCAGTATAAAAAGAAGTGGCGGACTAGTCAAGACGAAATTTGGCCTTGCTCTTGCGGTTTTCCCGGATTTTTTGTACAATAGTCTCAGAAGAAATACGAAGGGGGTGCTCATCATGAATGAACGGAAGGTCGGGATTATCGGCTGTGGATTTGTAGGCGCTGCCTCTGCTTTCGCATTGATGCAGAGCGGCCTGTTTACGGAGATGGTGCTGCTGGACTCGGACCGCGACAAGGCGGAAGGCGAGGCCATGGATATCGCGCACGGAATTCCCTTTGCGCGTCCGATGCGGATCTATGCCGGCGATTATGACGATATCGCCGACGCCGCGATTGTCGTTGTGACGGCCGGCGCCGCCCAAAAGCCGGGCGAGACGCGGCTGGACCTGGTGGCCAAGAACGTCGGGATTTTCAAGTCTATTATTCCGGAGATCGGGAAACGGAACTTTGAAGGCATTCTTCTGATTGTCGCGAATCCGGTGGACATTCTGACCTATGCGGCCCAGAAGCTTTCGGGACTTCCCGCCGCGCGGGTATTCGGCTCGGGGACGGTCCTTGATACAGCGCGCCTGAAAATGGAGCTCGCGGAGCATCTTGAGGTGGACGCGCGTTCCATCCATTCCTTTATTATCGGCGAGCACGGGGATTCGGAGATCGTCGCCTGGTCGAGCGCGAATGTTTCCGGCGTGGAGTTGGCGGATTTCTGCGAAATGCGCGGGCATTTTGACCATGCGGCCGCGATGCAGCGGATTGCAGACGACGTCAGAAACAGCGCCTACCGGATTATCGAGAAGAAGCGCGCGACCTACTACGGGATCGCAATGTCGGTGCGCCGGATCTGCGAGGCCATTATCCGGGATGAGAAGTCGATCCTTCCGGTCAGCAATCTGATGACCGGCGCCTACGGCATCACTGACATCTCGCTGAGCATGCCGGCGATCGTCGCTGCGTTTTCCTCACTGTTCAGCATATTCGCGT
>CAMOZF010000316.1 GCA_946630765.1 uncultured Lachnospiraceae bacterium
CGAGCGGAAGCCCATGTCCTTGAAGTGTACGCAGGGCGTCCGCCCCTTCAGTTTCTTCAACCAGTACGCGGGATCCGCGCCGCCGGCCTGCGCCCAGAAGGTATCCAGCGTAAAGCCGAGCTCGTCTGCGGGAAACGCCTCCAAAAGCTGATCCATGATCAGCTTTCCGCCGAGCTTTTCAAATTCCAGATCGTGGTTATGATACATCAGAAGCTTTCCGTGCTTTTTGAAGCATTCCGCGACCGGCTTGAAGCGTTCGATAAAGCCGTCCATGCCGACGCGGCGGATATCATACATGCCGATCCCGATATAATCTGTCCCGAGAATGTCGTGCTCCGCGGCGACCTGCTCCGGCTCCTTGATCATCCGTTCCTGATTCGTGTGCGTGATCACGCACTGCAGGCCGTTTTTCTCAAGCTCTTCCCGCATCCACTGCGGATCATAGGGGCCGGTGCCCGACGTCTGCACATAGTGATGACCGATATCGGCAATCTTTTTCAGGGACTCCGACATGCTCTTCTCGTCCTTCATATATTCGCGGACTGTATAAAGCTGCGCACCGATTTTCATGATTTATTCCTTTCCTTCGGATTCCGCCTTCAGAAGAAGGCTCTTGATAAATTTCTCCATACCGGTCTCAAGGCCGGCTTCTCCAAATGCCCAGCGGCCCGTAAGCATCTTCTTCAGGCCTTCGATCTGCTCTTTTGTGAAGCCGGTCGCGGTTCCTTTCGGTGCCTCCTCCGTGTCGGAAGGCGCCCGGAAGTCTCTTGCGATGACCGGATCGCTCTCCTGTCTCGTATACCAGAAGATTTTCTTCTCTTCTCCGAAAAGCTGCACCTTCGTGAAATCGATCGCCGCCCTCCAGTCCTCCAGATTGAAGGCATGGCCGCCTTCTCTGAAATGGATCGCGAGCTTTTCATCCGCGCCGAGGAAATGATAGACCTCCGAAACAGCGCCGAAGCTCGCCATGGTTCCGTACGGATTCGCCCAGGTATCGTCGAGCCCTTCGAGTATCATCAGCGGTCTCGGGGCGATCACCGATCCGATGAAGTTCGCATCAAAGCGAAGCTCATTTTCCCTATAGTGGCCGCTCGGCTCCTGTGCGCCGTAATCCGCCAGCGACTCCTTAAACCAGTGGGGGAAATTGTCCCGCACCATGCTGCCGAGCGTTTCAACCGCGCCGGTGCCTTCCCCGAAACGGCTGCCCCATACACGTAAAGAGCCCATACCGCCGCAGCCCGAGCCTGCCGCGAGGCAGACCGAAACCCGCTCGTCATAGACTGCGCAGGAAAGCGCCGCTTTGCCGTAGCGGGAATGTCCGGCGATCACGAGCCGCTCCGGATCCACACAGTCCAGCGTCTTCACCCAGTCAATCACACGGGACATCAGGAAGCCCCACATCACAATCACCTTGAAGCTGTACGTCGGATAGGCCTTATAAAGCGTGCCCTCCTGATAATCCTTCGTGTCCGGCGCCGCCTCGTCAAAAAGCGGAACCGCGAGCGCAAAGCCTTCCGAGATCACAAACTGTGCAATCTCCTCATTCACAAACCCGCCGCACATGACGATCGGCACAGGCCTTTCTTCCTTTTTCCGAGAAGGCGTGATCCAGGCCGTTTTCACATGGACCATTTCACCGGGTCCGAAGGAAAGGTCAAACACTTCAAACCGGCCTTCTCCGTCAAAAACCGTCTTCTCAAATACCTTCTCCGCCTTCAGATTGTCCGGCGCCGGCGGCATCTCGCCGTAAAAGTCTTCCGTCAGAACCCTTCTCAGATACGCGCGCTGGCTCTCCCAGTCCGCGGGATTCCTGACTTCCTCATTCTGCGCATTTATAAAGGGATTCGGCAGTTTCCACATAATTTGCCTCCTTGTCGGGGACAGGTTCCCCCTGACGAAATCAGTCCAACGGGGACAGGTTCCTCCTGACGAATTTAGTCAGGAGGAACCTGTCCCCGAATTGACGTCAGCCTTCCAGGTCCATGCCGGCCTGAATTGCTTTCTTATTAATATCAAACAGATCCTGGTGCCGCGCGGAAACGACCTTATGCAGGGTCTCCTCGATGTGGCCGTCATTCACGGCCTCGCACTCGCGGATCAGCTTGCCGACCATGATCATGTTGGCCAGGGTCGGCGCGCCCATTTCCTGGGCCATCTTTGTCGCGGGCACATAGAAAACCTTCACGTCGTCTCTGGCGACCTTCTTCTCGATCAGCGTGGACTCGACAAGGATCATACCGCCCGGAACGACGGTGTCCTCGTACTTCTCCAGAGAAGGAAGATTCATCGCGATCAGTACATCCGGGTGAGAAACGATCGGGGAGCCGACCGGATCGTCACTGAGGATCACGCTGCAGTTTGCGGTGCCGCCGCGCATTTCCGGGCCGTAGCTCGGGAGCCAGGAAAGCTGCTTTCCGTCAACCAGGCCTTTATATGCCAGAAGTTTTCCGGCAAAAAGCACACCCTGTCCGCCGAATCCGGCGATTAAAATCTGTGTCGTCATGCCTTATGCCTCCTCTTCTGTTTTATCACGGTATACGCCGAGCGGATAATAGGGAATCATCTTCTCTTCCACCCACTGAAGCGCCTTCTCCGGCGTCATGCCCCAGTTTGTCGGGCAGGAGCTGACCACTTCTACGAGAGAGAAGCCCTTCTTCTCGATCTGGTTCTTGAATGCCTTCTCGATGACCTTCTTCGCGTTTCTGACGTTCTTTACGTTATTCACGGCTACGCGGGCAATGTATGCCGGCGCATCCAGCGCGGAAAGAAGCTCGGAGACCTTGATCGGATAGCCTGCGGTCGCCACGTCTCTTCCGTAGGGAGAAGTCTGTGTGACCTGCCCCGGAAGCGTGGTCGGCGCCATCTGTCCGCCGGTCATACCGTAGATCGCGTTGTTGACGAAGAT
>CAMOZF010000317.1 GCA_946630765.1 uncultured Lachnospiraceae bacterium
TTCGACAAGGCTCTGGTAGGCCGAGACCTTTCCCTGCAGCTCGGAAAGCTCCAGCTGCAGCACTGCCGAAGCATTTTCAAGATCATAAAGCGTTTTGGAGAGCTCGGTTTTATCGGCGCCGGAGGCCTCGACCTCCTGCTCGCGCATTTTAATTTCTTCCGAGATCTCCTCGATCCGCTTTCTCGCATGCTCCTGATTGTTCTTCTGCGTTCCGGCCTGCGACAGAAGCGCATTCAGCCGGTTTTCGAGATCGCTTCTCAGGTTTCCGGAGCCGAGCATCTCGGAATGCAGCGTCTCGATCTTCGCATCGAGCCCTGACAGTGCCTCCTGCAGCTCCTCGTACTGCACGCGAAGCTCTTCCTCCGAGTGCTGCTTTCCCGAAAGATCCGCCTTGACATTTTTAAGGTTCTCCGCGATCTTTTTCAGCTCCTCCGTATAGATACGGCTGTCAAGGATAAAGGCGTTCAGCTCGTACTTTTTCAGCTCTTCATGGAGCTTCAGATATTCCTGTGCCGTCTCCGACTGCCGCTTCAGCGGGCCGACCTGGCGTTCCAGCTCGGACATGATGTCCGACAGGCGCAGCATGCTCGCACGCTCATTTTCAAGCTTTTTCTGCGCGGCCGCCTTCCTCTTCTTGAACTTGACGATTCCGGCTGCCTCATCGAAAAGCTCACGCCGGTCCTCAGCCTTACCGCTGAGGATCTTGTCGATCTGGCCCTGTCCGATGATGGAATAGCCGTCCTTTCCGATGCCGGTGTCATAAAAAAGCTCCTGGATGTCGCGGAGTCTGCATTGATTGTTGTTCAGCAGATATTCACTCTCTCCGGAGCGGTAAACCTTTCTTGTGACGGTCACTTCATCGTAATCCATCTGAAGCGCCCGGTCGCTGTTGTCCAGGGTGATCGACACCGCCGCGTAGCTCTGCGGGCGGCGAAGCTGGGTGCCTGCAAAAATGACGTCCTGCATTGAGCTTCCCCTGAGCTGTTTGGCGCTCTGTTCACCGAAAACCCAGCGGACCGCGTCCGCGACATTACTTTTGCCGGATCCGTTCGGGCCGACAATTCCGGTGATTCCGTTATGGAAATCGAAGCGTATTCGGTTTGCAAATGATTTGAAGCCCTGGACTTCAATGCTTTTCAGATACATGTATCCTGATTCCTTATCGCAGTAATCGCCGCATAGGCGGCATCCTGTTCAGCCTTTTTCTTGGAATGTCCCTTTCCTCTTCCGAGGACCCGGTCCTGCAGGAGGACTTCCGAACGGTAAACTCTGTCATGCTCGGGCCCTTCAGCGCCGAGATCTCTGTAGGAAACGCTCTTCCCTTCCGCCTGGACCATTTCCTGAAGAATGGTTTTCGCATCGTAGAAGATCTGCCGTTTCTCGTGGTCGGCAAAAAGGAAGGCTGTTACAAACCGTTTCGCTTCCTCCATGCCGCCGTCGATGTAGAGCGCGGCAATCAGCGCCTCAAAGGCGTCGGAGATGATCGCGTCGGAATTCCTGCCGCCGCTTTTTTCCATGCCCCGGCCCATCAGAAGGTACTCGCCGAGCGAAATTGCCCGCGCGGCGTCCGAAAGGGACAGCTCGCACACGAGCGCCACCCGCAGCTTCGAAAGCTCGCCTTCCATCTTCTTCGGATACTGCGCATACAGAAATTCCGAGGTCAGATATTCCAGCACCGCATCCCCCAGAAACTCCAGCCGTTCATTACAGGCCTCCTTCGGAAGCGCATGCTCATTCAGATACGAGCTGTGCGTCAGGGCCTGCTTCAGAAGCTCCGGATTCCGGAAATGATAGGAAATCCTCGATTCAAGCTTCTCCATCTTCTTTTTCTCCCCGGATTGCCTCGGTGATTTTATCCTTCAGATCATTTTCATAGAAGCTCAGGCACTGAAGAATGGCCGTGCTGATCTGTTTTCCTTCCGAATTGCCGTGCGCCTTCACGACAAGGCCGTTCAGTCCGAGCATCGGCGCACCGCCGTATTCGGAAGCGCTGAACTTGCTCTTCATTTCCTTCAGGTAGGGCTTCAGAAGAAGCGCGCCGGCTTTGGTGCGGACATTCTGAAGCATGGTTTTCTTCATCTCCGAGAACAGCGCCGAGGCGGTGCCCTCGAGCATCTTCAGCACGACGTTTCCGACAAAGGCCTCGCAGACATAGACGTCCGCCGCGCGTCTGGGGACCTCACGCGCTTCGACATTGCCGATGAAATTGATGCGCTTGCAGGCCTTCAGCATCGGATAGGCTTCTCTTACAAGCAGATTGCCCTTCTCCTCCTCGGTGCCGATGTTGATCAGACCGACCCGCGGGTTCTTGATCTTCATGGCGTTTTCCGCGTACAGAGAGCCCATGATCGCAAACTGCACCATGCTTTCGGGACGGATATCCACATTCGCGCCGCCGTCAATCAGAAGTGCATGGCCCTTGGTGGTGGGAATCGCAACGGCGAGCGGCGCGCGCTTGACGCCCTTGATTCTTCCCGCGACCACCTGACCGCCGATCAGGATCGCACCCGTGGAGCCTGCCGAAACAAAGGCGTCCGCAGCGCCTTCCCGGAGCATTTTCAGGCCGACGATCAGGGAAGAATCCTTTTTCTTCTTGATCGCGACCGCCGGCTCCTCATCGGTTCCGATGATTTCCTCGGCATGAACGACCGTGATCCGGTCGCCCTTGTACTTGTATTCGTCAAGAAGCTTTCTGATCTCCGGCTCGCGCCCGATCAGGCTCAGCTCCATATCATCTCTTTTCTGAAGCGCCAGGACGGCGCCCTCCACATTACACCGCGGCGCGTTGTCTCCGCCCATGGCGTCAATGGCAATTCTGATCATTTCACATCCATCCGTTTCTATTAGACAATATGTAATGACCTCCGATTTGTAGTTTCGTGGATTTACCTGTATA
>CAMOZF010000318.1 GCA_946630765.1 uncultured Lachnospiraceae bacterium
GCGACACCTGGGTCGACGACCATCATACGACCGAGGATATCGGGATCGCGCTCGGTCAGGCCTTCCGGGAGGCGCTCGGCGAGAAGCGCGGCATCATGCGCTACGGGGACACCACGCTTCCGATGGATGAAGCGCTGATCCTGACAGCCGTGGATTTCTCGGGAAGGGCGTATCTCGGCTTTGATCTGCCGCTTTTGACGGAAAAGGTCGGGAGCTTTGATACCGAGCTCGTGGAGGAATTCTTCCTCGGCTTTGTGAGAAACGCCGCCTGTACGCTTCATATCCGGAAGCTTGCCGGCACGAACACCCACCACATCATCGAGGGCACGTTCAAGTCCGTCGGAAGGACGCTTCGAAAGGCCTGCGCGATCGATCCCGAGGCCGAAGGAGAAATTCCTTCGACAAAGGGCGTGCTGTAAAGGAGCGGCGCTATGGTAGCGATTATTGATTACGGGGTCGGAAATCTTTTCTCTCTTCGGAGTTCCTTTGCCGCGCTCGGCATTCCGGCGGAGGTGAGCGCGGACCCGGCGGTTCTCCGGCAGGCGGACCGGCTGATTCTTCCGGGCGTCGGCGCATTTTCGGATGCGGCGAAGAAGCTGAGAGAACAGGGCCTTTCGGACTTTGTCCGCGAAGAGGCAGCGGCCGGGAAACCGATCCTCGGGATCTGTCTCGGCATGCAGCTTCTTTTCGACAGAAGCTTTGAATACGGCGTCCATGAGGGGCTCTCGCTGATCCCCGGCGAGGTGACGGCAATGCGCGGAAGAGTGCCGGCGGAGCTGAAAATCCCCGCAATGGGCTGGAATGCGCTGCATTTTGTGAAGGAAAGCCCGATTTTTAAGTACGTCAATGAGGGTGACTGTGTGTACTTTGTGCACTCCTACAGCGCAGTCGGGTGCGATCAGGACACAACGGCGGTTGTCGAATACGGCATCCCGATTACGGCCTCGGTGCAGCGCGGGAATGTCTTCGGCTGCCAGTTCCACCCCGAGAAGAGCGGAAATGTGGGACTCGGGATCCTGCAGGCCTTCTCGGAGATCTGAGAGAATTTCAGGAAAATGCGGCCGGTAAAAGCCGTAAAAAGAAGGAAAACATGATTATATTTCCAGCGATTGATCTTGTGCAGAAAAAAGCGGTCCGCCTGTATCAGGGGGACTATCAGAAAATGACGGTTTACAGCGAGGACCCGGTTTCTGTCGCGATGGATTTCAGAAACGCAGGCGCCTCGCATATCCATCTTGTCGACCTCGAGGGCGCCAGAGACGGGACAACCTCGAATCTTCCGGTGATTCTCGGAATCAAGAAGGAAACCGGGCTTTTCACAGAGGTCGGCGGCGGGATCCGTTCGATGGAGACCGTTGAAAAATACCTCGAAGCGGGCGTGGACCGTGTGATCCTCGGGACCGCGGCCGTGACCGATCCGGACTTCCTTCAGGCGGCGCTTTCTTTGTACCGGGAACGGATCGCGGTCGGCATCGATCTTCGGGACGGTTTTGTCGCGATCCGCGGCTGGACGGAGAAGTCCGCCTACACGGCAGGAGAATTTGTGCAGCGGATGCAGGATCTCGGGGTCTCCAATCTGATCGTGACGGATATCAGCCGCGACGGGGCAATGAAGGGCACGAATACCGCGCTGTACGAGGAGCTGTCCCGGAAATACCGGGTGAACATTACGGCCTCCGGCGGGGTTTCCTCGATCGCGGATGTGAAGCGGCTTTGCGGCTGCGGGCTTTACGGCGCAATCATCGGAAAAGCCTATTATACCGGGGCCATTGATCTTCGTGAGGCGATCCGGGCCGCAGAAGAAAATGCGCCTGAAAACAGCGCTTTTGACAGGTAAAGGATATGATAACAAAACGGATTATTCCCTGCCTTGACGTGCGGGACGGAAGGGTCGTAAAGGGCGTTAATTTTGAAGGCCTCCGGGATGTGGATTCCCCGGTCGCGCTGGCGGACTACTACTCGAGAAACGGCGCGGATGAGCTCGTATTTTACGATATAACGGCCTCTTCCCAGGACAGAAGGATTTTCACCGAGATTCTGCGTGAAACTGCGGAAAAGGTCTTTATTCCGCTTACAGTGGGCGGCGGAATCAATACGGTCGCGGATTTCGACCGGGTGCTGAAAAGCGGCGCCGACAAGGTGTCGGTCAACTCCGGGGCGATCCGAAATCCCGGCCTCATCGAGGAAGCCGCGAAGCTCTACGGCAACCAGTGCGTGGTGCTTTCCGTGGACGTGAAGCGGGTGGACGGAGAATTCCGGGTTTTCGCAAAGGGCGGCCGGGAGGATACCGGCATTGAGGCCCTGTCCTGGATCAAACGGGGCGTCGAATCGGGCGCCGGCGAGATCGTTCTCAATTCAATCGACACGGACGGCGTCAAAAAGGGCTTCGACCTGGAGATGCTGCGCGCGGTGTCGGAGCTTGTGGACGTGCCGGTGATCGCATCCGGCGGCGCGGGCTCGATTCAGGATTTTATCACACTTTTTAAGGAGCTTCCGAAGGTGGACGCGGGGCTTGCGGCCTCGATTTTCCACTTCGGCGAGGTCCGGATCGCAGATCTGAAGCGCGAGATGCAAAGTCAGGGCATTCCCGCGAGAATCGTTTCATAAGAAGGAGAAGGCATGATTGAACTGAGTGAACTGAAATTTGATGAAAAAGGCCTGATTCCGGCGGTGGTGCAGGATGCGGACACGAAGCAGGTCCTGATGGTGGCCTGGATGAACCGGGAAAGCCTGGCGCTGACGATTGAAAAGAAGTTGGCCTGCTTCTTTTCCCGCTCCAGAAATGAACTGTGGCTCAAGGGTGACACGAGCGGCAATTACCAGCATGTAGTGTCGGTCACGGCCGACTGCGACCGGGACACGCTGCTTGTGCTTGTGCATCC
>CAMOZF010000319.1 GCA_946630765.1 uncultured Lachnospiraceae bacterium
GAGGGCTACTGCGGGTCGGTCTGGTACGGGGATGCCGAAGACGAGCTGGGCTTCTATGCCCACCTCGACGTCGTGCCGGAGGGAGAAAACTGGATCTATCAGCCCTATGATCCGGTCGTGGAGAAGGGCTTTATGATCGGACGCGGCTGCGACGATGATAAGGCGCCGGCAATCATGGGGGTGTATATTCTGCGCTTCCTGAAGGAGCATGGAATTAAGCTCAATAAAACGGTTCGGCTGATGTTCGGCTGTGCCGAGGAAACCGGGATGGACGATTTTGCGAGCTACCTCGGAAAGGGCGGCAGGGTTCCGGACTTCGGCATTGTAGCCGACGGCGGCTTCCCGGTCTGCTTCGCGGAAAAAGGCGGATGGAACGCGGACATTCTCGTGAAAAAAGGCGCGGATATTCTGGACTTCAGGGCAGGTAATGTCCGTAACGCCGTGCCGGGCTCGGCATCGATCCTTCTTCGGGGAGACGCGGAGGAACTGAAGAAGCGCTTATCAGAAAACGAAGCCTCTGAAAAGCTTTTCGATGACATTTCAAAGCTTTCGGTCGCGGAAGGCGAGGAACCCGGAACCGTGCGGGTTTCAGCCACCGGAAAGGCAGGACACGCGGCCTTCCCGGACGGCGCGGACAGCGCGGCGATCCGTCTCTGCCGGGTCCTGCCGGAGATTTACAAAGACAGCGGAAAGGATCTTATGGGCTTAGCATTGATCCGCAGGCTTTTTGAGGCGCACGACGGTTCAGGCTTCGGATTTGCCTGCGCGGACGAAATGAGCGGAAAGCTGACGGCAAACGCCGGCGTCTTTTCCTGCGAAGGGGACAGGATCCGTATCCTGCTCGACATCCGCTATCCCGTGACAGCGCCGATCGGGGAAATGACCGAGGGCTTCCAGACGCTGTGCCAGAAGAAAGATATCGTCATTGAAAAGCTGGAAATCGAGAAGCCCTTCTATATGGACCCGAAGGATCCGAGAATTCAGCTCCTTCAGGGCATCTACAAGGAACTGACCGGTGATGAAAAGGAACCCTACGCCATGGGCGGCGGCACCTACAGCCGCGTGATTCCGAATGCGATCACCTTCGGGCCGGGCATGGCGCATGAGAAGGCCGATTTCCTGCCTGAGGGACATGGCGGCGCGCACGGACCGGACGAAACGCTGCATATTGCGTCGATGCTGAAGGCGTTTAAGATCTATCTGCTGTCCTTCCTGAAGCTCGGCGGCGCAGATGTGAAAAAGTGAGGTGAAAAATGCGGACATTTGACGATTTTATGAAGGAAGCCGCGGAGGTAAAGCCTTCTCCGAGGCAGATTGCCTGGTATGACACGGGCTTCTATGCTTTTGTACATTTTGGCGTGAATACATTTACCAACCGTGAATGGGGCGACGGAACGGAGGACGAGCGCATCTTCAACCCCGAGAAGCTGGACTGCGATCAGTGGGTGTCGGCCATCAAATCCGCCGGGATGAAGGGCCTTGTGCTGACCTGCAAGCATCATGACGGCTTCTGCCTCTGGCCCAGTAAATACACGGAACACAGCGTGAAAAACAGTCCCTTCGGAAGAGACGTCGTGCGGGAGGCTTCCGAGGCCTGCAGAAGGGGCGGGATCCGCTTCGGCGTCTACCTTTCGCCCTGGGACCGCAACAGCCCGTTCTACGGAACGCCCGAATACAACGACTATTTCTGCAATCAGCTGACGGAGCTTCTCACCGGATACGGGGAGATCTTTACGGTCTGGTTCGACAATGCCTGCGGGGAAGGACCGAACGGAAAGAAGCAGGTCTATGATTTCCCGCGCTATATCCGCCTGATCCGGGAGCTTCAGCCGAATGCGGTGATTTTCAATGATTTCGGCCCCGATACCCGTTGGTGCGGAAATGAGGGCGGCATTGCCCGTCACAGCGAATGGGCGGTCGTCCCGCAGGAGCTCACGGTCTACGCCGAGGTGCAGTCCGGCCCCGGACCGCTTTCGGATCGCGGCAATCTCTCCTACATCTACAGCTCCGATCAGGAGATCGGGACGATGAGCAATATCCTTTTCACCAAAGGGCTGGCCTTCTGTCCGGCGGAAATCAATATGTCGATCCGGCCGGGCTGGTTCTGGCATCAGGAGGAGGAGCCGCATTCCCTTCAACGCCTCTACCGCACCTGGCTGACGTCCTACGGAAGGAATGCCGGGCTGAACCTGAATATTCCGCCGAACCGCGACGGACTTCTCGATGAACGGGACGTCCGGCGGCTGAAGGAATTCGGCGCGCTGATTGAGAAGGAATTCGGACAGCCGATCCTGACGCTCGAAGGCGCGGACATTCGGCCGGAAACGGACGAGCCGATGCTTCTCGGGGATCAGCGGAAGGCCGGGCTTGTCGCGCCGTATCAGGCGCCGGGAAGCCTGTATCAGCCGCTGTACCGACTGAAGCTTCCCCGGGCGATTCCGCAGGAAGAAATTCGTCATGTGACGGTCGAGGAGGAGATCAGCCTCGGCCAGCGCGTCGAGAGCTTCCAGATCATCGCCTGCTATCAGGACGGCACGGATTATCCGATCTATCAGGGAACCTGCATCGGAAACCGCGCGATCTGCGAGCTCGGCGATCCCTTTGCCGACCAGAATCCGCTGACGGACGACCGCGAAAACCATCTGGTCACCGATCTCCTGCTGAAGATCACCGCATCCCGCGGCCCGGTGGTGCTGCGGAAGATCGCTGTATATTGAGGGAGGGGAGAATAATAACGCCCCGCAGAAGGCTGACCTTCTGTGGGGCGTTTGTGTCATACCGAGCGGAGCGGGTGGGGACATCCCATACGGTTACGACAAACGCATGGGATCCCTCGGCGCGCCTTCGGCTTGCTCGGGATGACAGGTTTTGTTCGG
>CAMOZF010000320.1 GCA_946630765.1 uncultured Lachnospiraceae bacterium
GATCTCGCCGATTTCGGGATAGCAGGCCTCTTCCGTGCGAATCGCCGAAGGATCCAGCGTCAGGACCGGTGCATTTGCAAGCTCTTCCGCTTCGTTCGGCGCCGTATAATGATTGCCGGCAGGCTGGATCTCTTCAAATTCTCCCGCAGGATCCTTGAAAAGATTCTGGACCTTCTTTACAAATACCTTCTCGGACAGATGTACCACCGCGGCGATGTGCGTATTTCTGGAGCTGTTGCCGACGCGGATGATATAATCGCCGTCCGGAAGCACCCAGGCCGGATGCTTCGGGCAGAAGGAAGCCAGCGACTCCGCCTTGATGCAGATCGTGACCGTCTCGGACTCGCCGGGCCACAAAGCCTCGGTCTTTCCAAAGCCCCGAAGCTCCTGATAGGGCTTCACCGGGCCTTTTTCGGGCGCGCTCACGTAAACCTGAATCACTTCCTTGCCTTCGTGCACCTTTCCGATATTGGTGACCTTCGTCTTCACGATGATCTGATCGCCGTCGACCTCGACCCCTTCATTTTCGATGGCAAACTCGGTGTAGTTCTTTCCGTAACCGAATTCGTAGGCCGGGGTGATATTGAAGCTGTCAAAATAGCGGTAGCCGACGAAAATGCCTTCTTTGTAGTATTCGTCGCTGACGTCGCCGTCATTGTGGGAGAAGCCTTCAGACGAAGGATAATCGCTGTAGTTTTCCGCCCAGGTGTCGGTCAGCTTGCCGGAGGGAATTCCGCGGCCGGAAAGAAGATCCGCCACGGTAATGCCGGTCATATTGCCCATCTGGCCGGAAAGGACCAAAGCATTCACGCCTTTGATTTCGCGGAAGGGCTTCGTATCAATAATCCCGCCGACATTCAGAAGCACGATCAGCTTGTCATAATGCTCCGCAAGGAAGGAAATCGCCTCGACCTCGGCGTCCGAAAGCTCGTAGTCGCCCTTCTCAGCCGCGCGGTCCTTGCCTTCACCGGAATTTCTCGCGAGAATATACACCGCGGTGTCGGTATCGGAGGCCTTCACATCCTCCTCGGTGATCGGCGCGAGCGCCTTCGGCGTCAGCGGATTCAGCGTTAGCATCATTCTTGCGGCCTCCTCCGGCTGCCCCTGCGCGACAGCCGCCTGAATCATCCCATTGACGTAGGCGTCCGCTTCTTCTTTGGCCGCCGCTTCCTGTCTTGTGAGCCAGTCCTTCGTCGTGACGGTAAAGCCTTCCTTTTCAAGGCCCGCTTCCACATTGATGGTCTCGCGGACGTAAACGTCACCGGAGCCGGTGCCGCCCTTGACGGTCGCACGGGCGCCGTTTCCGTAGAGCGCGATCTTGCCCCGCTCAGCAAGCGGAAGTGTTCCGTCATTCTCCAGAATGACCATGCATTCCACCGCCTGCGCGCGCACACGCATGCTGTTCAGATGTTCCCGCTCCGATACTTCGGGCGAGGTGGTTGCTAAAAATTTGGACATGTATTACCTCCCTGGTTACCTGTATGTATACTTCTTATGTGTTTTTGTGATGATAATATGACAAATGGTGTCATGTCGAACGGAGCGTGTTGCTCGGGATGACAGATGGGCTGATCAGAGCTCGGCAATCAGTTCGATTTCGACGAGCGCGCCCTTCGGCAGTGCGCCGACTTCAACACAGGAGCGTGCGGGCTTGCCGGTGAAATAGGTCTCATACACGGCATTGAAGGCTGCAAAATCCTTCATGTTCTGCAGGAAGCAGGTGGTCTTCAGGACCTTTTCCGGGCCGGTTCCGGCTGCCCGAAGCACCGCATCCAGATTCTTCAGAACCTGCGCAGTCTGACCCTCGATCTCCTGCGCCTCAATGGCGCCGCTTTCGGGGTTGATCGGGATCTGGCCGGAGGTAAAGAGAAAGCCGCCGGCCGTCATCGCCTGTGAATAGGGGCCGATCGCCGCCGGCGCATTTTTCGTTTCAATCACGTTCATATTCAGAAACTCCTTCGTAAAAAGATATCTCCATTGTAACGGAAAAGCGCCTGCTCCGCAAGCGCTTTTCGAAGATATCAAACGTTTTATTCCTTTACGGCAAGAATCGCGCAGTATTCTCTGCCGTAACACGGAACCTCGACGGCGCCGGAGACGCCGGAAAGGACGGTCTCTCGGGTCATGTTCCAGGTGTCTATCAGATCCACCCGGTATGCTGCATGCGCCGGAAGCCGAAGTGTCGTCACGATACAGCACTCCGTATCCAGATAGCGAAGAAATGCTTCATCTCCGACATGTCCGAAGTAGCTCGGCTCTGCCTGAATAAAGCGTTCCCGCTCCGTCTGATCCATATTCATGAAGGAGCGTATAAAGATTCTGAAGCCTTCAGGAACCATCTGTTCCATCTGCTGCAGTTCCTCATTGCGCATTCCGACGATCTGCGAAAAGCCTTCCATCTGCGGCTCCAAAGCACCGGCTTCCCGTATTTCATCAGAAGCTCCGGGACGCGCGCACCGGACCGTGGTGATCCGAATCGGCCGGCTCAACCGTGAAGCTTCCCCGATGCACTTCCGAAAGCACGGAACCGCTTACTTCGTAGTCATATTCGCCGCATTCTTCCGGCAGGAAGCGCACTTTGAAGCTTTCCTCCCCTGCATAAAAGCCTTTGATCTGCCAGCTTTTTCCATCCTTCTTAATGCAGGCCTTCAGATCCACACAGGCCTCCGACCCTTCCGGCGCTTTGCCGGAAAATACCAGTTCCAGCGTTTCATACTGTTTCATCATTATAATCTGCCTTTCTGCGAAAGGCACCAATGGGGTTATGAAACCCGTCGCCCTTTCGCTTTTTTGATTTGTTTGATATACTTTCCTCGCAGGCTCAGCACACTACAGAACCCGAGGAGGTGAGTGGCGGGGCTGTATAGCGGCAAAC
>CAMOZF010000321.1 GCA_946630765.1 uncultured Lachnospiraceae bacterium
TTACCGAAGAAGGACCCCCATCTCGCAGGCGAGTTATGTGGTTCGCAGGCGAGTTATGTAGTTCGCAGGCGAGTTTGGCAGTTTGCACCCGAGCGAAAGGGACTGCGTTTCTTCTGAGGAGACTTCCCGCGTCTCCGAAGAAGAAATGCAGTCCCTAAAGCGAGTCTTGCCATTACTCGCCGGTTTTTTCCTGATTGTCGATCCACATGCGAAGGCGCTGAACACTCAGCGAGATTTCGTCCAGCTCGGCCTTGATGTTTTCGAAGTCCGCCTGCTCCTCGCGGTCGATCTTTCCGTCGACGGCGATCTCGATCAGGCGGTCCTTTCTTTTCTGCAGGGTGTTGATGGCATTCACGGTTTCAAGCGTGATTTCATGCAGCGATTTCAGCTCCACCTCCGGTACGTACACCTGGCCGATCGGACATTCGTGCGAGCAGAAATAGTTGCAGAGCCGCGCGTCTTTGTAGCAGTCGGACATGGCCAGCACCTCTTCCGGGTGCGGCAGCGACTTTCCGGCCTCGATCTTCTCAATACGGTCGTCAGAGACGAATTCCATCAGCTCTCCGGCACGCTCTCTTGTAAGACCGGCGGCCTCGCGGGACAGCTGATAAGCGGTTTTATTGGCTCTTGTCGATTTCCTTCCCATAAATACCTCCCCTGGACATGGAAACAGGTTCCTTTCCGGATAGTATAGCACAATCATGTGATTATTGGAATGCGAAATGATTGTAAAAATAGTTTCTTTTTTTCGCAGTGTCATCCCGAGCGGAGGTGTCACTACGCCCCCCATAACATATTCCCGCGGAATACGGCAGGGTATTTTGCTGTTTCAGAGACTTTACATTTTCGGCGCGGGCTTTTATAATGCTTCTTGTAGCATAAAGCCCCGGGCCGGCTGCTTTATGCAGATGCAGTATTGCGGGTTTACAGAAGGGAGGACGATTATGGAGAAATTCTGGATACCGCTGATCATTATCGCGGCAGTAGTGATCATTTTTATCATTGTGACCGGTTATGTCAAGGCGCCGCCGGACAGAGCATTTATCATCTCAGGCCTTCGGAAGGAGCCGCGGATCCTGATCGGACGGGCGGGCATCAAGCTTCCGTTCCTCGAAAGAAAAGATACGCTTGTCCTGAAGCAGGTCAGCATTGATATTAAAACCAACGGCTACGTGCCGACGCTGGACTTCATCGGCGTGGATATTGACGCGGTTGCGAAGGTGCGCGTCAAGACCGATCCCGAGGGCATCAAGATCGCGATGAAAAACTTCCTGAATATGGACGACAAGACGATCATCGCGGCGCTGACCGACTCTCTGCAGGGCAACATGCGTGAGATTATCGGTACGGTGCGTCTGAAGGAGCTGAATACCGACCGGAAGAAATTCGGTGACGAGGTTCAGGAGAAGGCGCAGAAGGATATGAACGCGCTCGGTATCGAGATCATTTCCTGCAACATTCAGAAGATCGAGGATGAAAAGGGACTGATCGTCGCGCTTGGTCAGGACAATATGTCCCAGATCCAGAAGGATGCTTCGATCGCGAAGGCGCAGGCCGACAAGGATGTGGCGATCGCCGAGGCGGAAGCGAAGCGCATGGCCAATGAGGCGCAGGTTGCGGCGGAAACCGAGATTGCGGCAAGAAAAAATGAACTCCGGATCCGGCAGGCCGAGCTGAAGCGCGAATCCGACGTGAAGCAGGCGGAAGCCGATGCGGCTTACGAAATCCAGCAGCAGGAGCAGCGCAAGACGATCGAGGTTGCGACGGCCAACGCGAACATTGCGCGTCAGGAGCGCGAGATCGAGCTGAAGAAAAAGGACGTCGAGGTCACCGAGCAGACCCTTTCGGCGCAGATCAAGAAGAAGGCCGAGGCCGAGAAGTACGCCCGCCAGCAGCAGGCGGAGGCTGAGCTCTTCGAGCGGCAGCGGAAGGCGGAGGCGGAGCGCTTTGAGCGCGAGAAGGAAGCGGAAGCCCGCAAAGTCCAGGCGGAAGCCGAGCTCTACGCGAAGACGCAGCAGGCGGAAGGTATCCGCGCGGTCGGTGAAGCAGAGGCGAAGGCCATCGAGGCCAAGGGTATTGCAGAGGCGGAAGCGCTGGAGAAAAAGGCCGAGGCGATGAAGAAGTACGGCCAGGCAGCCATGATGGAAATGATCGTGAAGGCACTTCCGGAGATGGCAGCCGCAATCGCGAAGCCGCTTGAGTCGATCGACAAGGTGACGATCATCGACGGCGGCGGCCAGGGCGGTACCGGCGTCGATCAGATGGGCAGCTATGTGCCGAATGTCCTGGCGAAAACCATCGAATCCGTAAAGGAGATTACCGGGCTCGATCTGGTGGAGGTCATGAAGGCCGAAACCTACGACGCCAAGGTAAATAAGAATATCAATGTGACCGGTCTTACACAGGAAACTGCGGAAGCCGTCACAGAGAGCCTGACCGAATAAAAAATTCGGCCGGCAGCCAGTGAATCGGGCCTGTCCGATCCGTGCAAAACGGAAAGGGCAGGCTCCTTTTTGTGCACGGAACGGTCACAGAATCTTTAAGCCTCAGTTCAGCATTCACCTCTATAATGACGGCATCAGAAGACAAAAGCTTCTGAAATACGAAAGGAAGAGGTGAATCTATTGAATCTCAGGAAAATTGTAGTGATCCCGGGAAATGGAGCAGACGATGGATAGGAAAAATCTGAAAACATCAGGAAATTATATGATTGCGTCGCTTCTGACGGCCCTTGTCGGCGCGGTGTATGAGCATTTCAGTTTCGGGGTGTATTCCAATTACATGATCTATGCCTTTGTGCCGTTTCTGCTTTTGGGCGCCGCGGCCATTACAGCGTTTATTCGGCTTCGATCTCTTTGATGACACAT
>CAMOZF010000322.1 GCA_946630765.1 uncultured Lachnospiraceae bacterium
AAGCTCCGAGCAGGACTTGCTGTTGCTGTAGGGATCGTAGCCGTCCAGCCGGTCCGTCTCGACAAATCCGCGGTTCTCCTCGGGATTCTCGTAAACCTTATCCGTTGTGACATTCAGCACGGAACGCACCGAGGGTGTCTTTCTCACACACTCCAGCACATTGACCGTCCCCATGACATTGGTGTCGTAGGTCAGCACCGGTTCTTCATAGGAGGTGCGCACAATCGGCTGCGCCGCGAGGTGCAGCACAATCTCCGGCTGAAACTCCGTAAATACAGAAAGAAGATGCGGCAGATCCCGGACGTCCCCGCGAATGTCCCGTTCTCCGTAAAGGCTGTGAATCTGCGCTTCCTCGAAAAGACTCGGCACAGTCGGTGGATCCGCGGAATAACCGCACAGCTCTGCGCCGGCCATCGACAGAATCTTCGAAAGCCAGCTGCCCTTGAAGCCGGTATGCCCGGTGATCAGTACCCTCTTTCCCTTAAAAAAATTAAAGTCCATAAAAAGAAATTACTCCAAAAACCATTTGGAGTAATTGTACCACAGGCAGGCTGTATTGTCAAAAGGTAACTATTCCGCGCTGACGATTCCTTCAATCAGCGCCGCAATCTCGTCTCTTCCTTCCTTGGTTTCCGCGGAAAAAGGAATCAGCGTCTCTTCTTTACTCATCTGCAGCTTCTTACGGATCACAGGAAGCATCTTCATTCGCTCGTTTTTACTGAGTTTATCGGCCTTTGTCGCGATCACGATCGGCGAGAAGCCGTTGTCCCGGATCCACTGCGCCATCTGCACGTCATTCTGCGTCGGCTCGTGCCGGATGTCCACGAGAAGGAAGACCTGTTTCAGATTCCCCGAGCTCCGAAGGTAACGCTCGATCATCTTCCCCCACTTTCTGCGGGTTTCCTCGGAAACCTTCGCGTAGCCGTAGCCCGGAAGATCGACCAGATACACATTGTCGTTGACGCGGTAGTAATTGATCGTCTGGGTTTTCCCGGGCTGTGAGGAGGTTCTTGCGTAGTTTTTTCTCAGGATCAGCGCGTTCAGAAGCGAGGATTTTCCGACATTGGATCGGCCGGAAAAGGCAATCTCCGGAAGATCCGTTTCCGGGAGCTTACTGGTGATGCCGATCACAATATCGAGATTGACGGATCTGATTTTCATAGCTGCATTCTCCATAGGGCTCTGTTATAAAGAAGCCGCAGGCAAAGCCTTGAAAAGGCGCCTGCGGCGAAGTTTCGGTTATGCGCTCTCGTCGCGGCTTGCGCGGCGTGCGCGGATCAGCGGTCCGCCGGTTCCGAGGACCATTTCCTTGGTGATCAGGCATTCGCCGGCATTGTCGTCCGAAGGCAGTTCAAACATGACGTCCTTCATGATCTCCTCGAGGATCGCCCGAAGGCCTCTCGCGCCGGTTCTTCTCGCAAATGCCTTCTTCGCAACTTCACGAAGCGCCTCGTCGGTGAATTCCAGACGAACGCCGTCCATATCGAAGAGCGCCTGATACTGCTTGGTCAGCGCGTTTTTCGGCTGCGTCAGGATCGATACCAGCGCCTCTTCGTCCAGAAGGTCCAGACTCACGGTCACCGGCACACGGCCGATCAGCTCCGGAATCAGTCCGAACTTGATCAGATCCTCCGGAAGCACCTGCTTGAAGAGCGAGCTGATATCCTGCTCGTTCTTATCCACGACCTTCGCGTTGAAGCCGATAGAGCCGGCCTCCTGTCTCGCCTCGATAATCTTCTCGAGTCCGTCAAATGCGCCGCCGACAATAAACAGAATATTCGTCGTGTCGATCGGAATGCACTCCTGCTGCGGGTGCTTTCTTCCGCCCTGCGGCGGAACATTGGCCATGGTGCCTTCGATGATCTTCAGAAGCGCCTGCTGCACACCCTCACCGGAAACGTCTCTTGTGATCGAAACATTCTCTCCCTTTTTGCCGATCTTGTCGATCTCATCGATATAGATGATGCCGGTCTCCGCGCGCTCGATGTCGTAGTCCGCGGCCTGGATCAGCTTCAGAAGAATGGTCTCGACATCCTCACCGACATAACCGGCCTCTGTAAGAGAGGTCGCGTCCGCGATGGCAAAGGGCACATTCAGAAGGCGCGCGAGCGTCTGTGCAAGATAGGTCTTGCCGGAGCCCGTCGGTCCGATCAGTAGAACATTGCTCTTCTGGATCTCGACATCGGTATGGGATTTGTTGAGAATCCGCTTATAGTGATTGTAGACGGCCACCGCGAGCGCCTTTTTGGCCTCGTCCTGACCGATGACATACTCGTCAAGCCGCTCCTTGATCTCGCGCGGCTTCAGAAGCCGGATCTCGCCGTTCAGTTCATCATCCGACAGCTCGTCCCGAAGGATCTCGTCGCACAGGGCAACGCATTCGTCGCAGATATAGATTCCGCGGGTTCTTCCGGCGATCAGCTTTTTTACCTGTCCGCTTTCTTTACCGCAGAAGGAACAGCGGAAAAGATCTTCCTGGTTGTTCGGCATGCTCTTCCCTTTCGTCAGTGATTCTTGATAATCTCGTCAATCAGTCCGTAGGCCTTTGCCTGCTCCGGATCCATCCAGTTGTCACGGTCGGTATCCCTTTTGATCGTCTCGAGATCCTGTCCGGTAAACTCGCTGAGCATCCGGTTCATGCGGTCTTTGATCTTCAGGATGTGCTCCGCGGCAATCTGAATCTCGGTCGCCTGGCCCTGTGCGCCGCCAAGCGGCTGGTGAATCAGGATTTCCGAGTTCGGCAGCGAGAAGCGCTTGCCCTTGGTGCCGCCGGCAAGAAGGAATGCGCCCATCGAAGCCGCCATGCCGATGCAGATCGTCGCGACGTCGCACTTGATATACTGCATCGTGT
>CAMOZF010000323.1 GCA_946630765.1 uncultured Lachnospiraceae bacterium
GCTCGTCGGGCTCATAACCCGAAGGTCGTAGGTTCAAATCCTACTCCCGCAACTTGAGGAAGTGAGGAAAAACCTCGGGACCATCCGAAAATCAGAGATTTTCGGATGTCCATGGATTCGAAAATACGAGTCCATGTTACTGTCAAGCCTTTTCGTCCGTCCGTTGTGAGCGAGTTCCCCGGGACGGCCGTAAAGTCTTTCCAGTCCCCTCGGTTCGTGCTTTCTCGATCCTGTGCCCAGATAGCTCAGTTGGTAGAGCAGTAGACTGAAAATCTACGTGTCCTTGGTTCGATTCCGAGTCTGGGCACTTCTTATATATTGAATAAGGAGCATTAGCTCAGGTGGTAGAGCACTTGACTTTTAATCAAGTTGTCCGGGGTTCGAGTCCCCGATGCTTCATGGTAAGAAGCCTTGTGATGAATGCAAAGGCTTCTTTTATTTATTTCGTTTACATACCAGTAATTTTTTATTATAGTAAAAAAGGTACTCAGTTTTGTATTGAGGAGAGCGTGCATGGCACAGAATAAAAGACTGGATGAAATCGAAGCGCGTGAAGCGCGCCGCAGACGAAAAGAAAAAGAGCGGGCTTTTACGAAAAAGCTGTTGTTGATCGTGTCCGTGATCATTGTGATCCTGGCACTTCTTATTGTCGGGGCACTGTTCCTTCTGCTGCGGGCTCATTTGAATGCTGATGTTTACAGCACACCGACAGAGAGTGCGGTAAACATGGAAATTGAATACGTCGGGGAAAAGACCGTTACGGAAGAGCGGGAAACGATCATTGAGGAGGAACTGGAACCGGTTAAGGATGTTCCGCGTATCATCACGGACGGCCTGGTCAGTAAAAACGCCTTTATGATCCGGCCTGAAGACGAATCCGTTGTTTTTGAACTCGATGCGGATGCGCATATTTTCCCGGCTTCCATGACGAAAATGATGACGGGCCTGATCGCGATTGAAAATCTGGATCTGTCTCTGCAGCATACCATTCTGCAGGAAGAAATTGACGCGGCCTATACACTGGATCTCACCATGGCGGGATTCTCTGCCGGCGAGACCGTTCCGCTGGAAGATATCCTGTACGGCGCCATGCTGCCTTCCGGAGCGGAATGCTGTTATGCGCTGGCCAGTGAAGTGACGCAGTCCCAGTGGGGATATGAAGAGATGTTTGCCGAGATGATGAATGCCAAAGCAGCTGAAATCGGCATGACGAATACGCATTTTACAAACTGTACGGGCGTTCAGGATGAAAATCATTATTCGACCTGCCGGGATATGGCCATTCTTCTGGAATACGCGCTGAAAAACGAGACGTTCCGCAAGGTGATCAGCTCGCATACCTATACGACGTCCTCTACGCCGTATCATGAAAAAGGAATCAGTCTGACGAGTACCATGTTCGGGTCGATCGGAAATTCGGTGCTGGATAACAATGTGTCGATCCTCGGCGGTAAGACAGGCTACACGGATGAAGCCGGTCACTGTCTGGCGAGCTTTGCCGTTATGGATGACGAGACCGAATATATCCTGGTCACGGCGGGCGCTTTCTCCGAAGTCAACGACTACACCAATATTTCGGATGCCAAGTACATCTACGGACAGCTTCCGGAGGAATCCACCTATACGATACCGGCGTCTTAAATCCGCGTCTGCGGGAGTCTGGTCCGAAAAGACCGTGTGCAAGGCGGCAATACCGGCAGTATGTCTCAGAAATGGCCGTGTGTAATATGGAGAGAACTCAAAAAATGAACGAAAAACAGTCTGCTGCAGAGGAAAAATCCTCGCAGCAGACTTCTAATTATATGTACATACTGCGATGTGCAGACGGTTCGCTGTATACCGGCTGGACAAACGATCTGGATAAGCGGATCGCAGCTCACAACGCGGGAACAGGCGGAAAATATACCCGCAGTCACCGTCCTGTCACGCTTGTCTATTTTGAATGTTTTTCTACAAAGGAAGAGGCTATGAAGCGCGAATATGCGGTTAAGCAGCTTTCGCGGGAAGAAAAAGAGGCGCTGATCAGCAGCTGAGAGAACATTTATATAGAAACAAAAAAGCCCCGGCATTTCTGCCGGGACTTTTGCTTATCAGGATTCGCTTACAGCTTGATATTCTTTAAGAGGGAACCCAGGCTGGTGCCAAGCTCTTCGGCCTTCGGCAGCTTGAAATCCTTCGGGAAGGAAGTTTCCTCGCGCTCTTCTTCCGGAGCGCCGGCTTCCAGGGCCTTCATGGAAAGGCTCAGCTTACCATCTTTGACTGCGATCACTTTGACTTTGACATCCTGGCCGACACTCAGAACTGCATCCGGAGATTTGACGCGTGCGCGGGAGATCTGAGATACATGGACCAGGCCGGAGAGACCGTTGCCCAGATCAATGAAGGCACCGTACGGCTGCAGGCTTTCGACCTTGCCGTCCAGAACAGAACCTACTTCCATAGAAGCAATGCGGGCCTGCTTTTCTTCATTTGCCTTGGCGCGGAGAAGTTCAACGGCGGAAAGGATCAGCCGGCCTTTTTCCGCGTCTACTTCACGTACCAGAACGTCGATCTCTTTGCCGAGATACTCGTTCAGATCGTTCACGCGGCCGAGGGCCAGGCGGGAAGCCGGGATAAATCCGCGGACACCTTCCACGTTGGAGACCACTCCTTTGTTGACCACCCCATCGACGGTTACGTGAACAGGGGTCTTTGCGCTCTGGTACTCTTTCAGTTTTTCCCAGTTAGCTTCACCTTCATCCTTGAAGGTTGCAAAGGAGTTGTCGACTTCTTCCATTGTCATTGTTTCTTCAGCCATACGATTTCACCTCTTCATACATATTCATTTTCATAAACGTTTTATAAACGCT
>CAMOZF010000324.1 GCA_946630765.1 uncultured Lachnospiraceae bacterium
AAGGTACTTCTGCGCGAGATCGTAGTATTTGTCTCCCGGAAGGCCGCAGTACTGGACCCACGCAACTTTTTCGTGCTGCGAAAGGAATTCGGCGGCTTTCTGTGCGTTCTCACAGTGGCGCGGAACGCGTACGTGAAGCGTTTCCATCCCCAGATTCAGCAGGAATGCATTGAAAGGAGAGGGTGTCGAGCCGAAATCGCGCATCAGCTGCGCAACACATTTATTGATGTAGGCGCCGCCCTGGCCGAACTGCTCCGCGTAGACAATGCCGTGATAGCTCTCATCGGGGGTCGTCAGGCCCGGGAACTTGTCCTTGTGGGCCATCCAGTCAAAATTGCCGCTGTCCACAATCGCGCCGCCGACGGAGGTTGCGTGACCGTCGAGGTATTTCGTGGTGGAGTGCGTAACAATGTCGCAGCCCCATTCAAAGGGACGGCAGTTGATCGGTGTTGCAAAGGTGTTGTCCATGATCAGCGGAACGCCGTGCGCGTGCGCGGCATTTGCGAATTTCTCGATGTCCAGAACGGCAAGCGCGGGGTTCGCGATCGTCTCGCCGAAAACCGCCTTCGTATTCGGCTGGAAGGCTGCATTCAGCTCTTCTTCGCTGCAGTCGGGGCTTACGAAAGTGAAATCGATGCCCATCCGCTTCATGGTGACGGAGAACAGATTGAAGGTTCCGCCGTAG
The DNA here is from genome assembly GCA_946630765.1 of uncultured Lachnospiraceae bacterium. The sequence goes on from CAMOZF010000324.1 coordinate 686, forward strand.
ATTGCGGAAGAGGAGACTACATGGTCGCCTGCGGAGCAGAGGTTGAAGATCGAGAAGAAGCTGGCTGCCTGGCCGGAAGACAGGAGCATTGCGGCGGAACCGCCCTCGAGCGCGCAGAGCTTTGCCGCGACAGAGTCACTCGTGGGATTGGCCAGCCTGGTATAGAAATAGCCTGCTTCCTGCAGATCGAAAAGCTTTCCCATGGCTTCGCTGGTGTCATATTTGAAGGTCGTGCTCTGAACGATCGGGAGCACCCGGGGTTCACCTGTTTTCGGGGTATAGCCCGCCTGTACACATCTCGTGCCGATACCGTATTCTGACATAGATTCTGATTCCTCCGTATGTTAATTCAGTGTGATGTTCAAATGCTGAACATGGAATATCATATCACGAATAGGTTAAAAATGGAAGTCAAATATTTCTCATCGGAAATTGAAAAAAGACAGGCAGAGCGGACATTTGTTGGACGGACAAGGCATTGCCATCGGCAAGAAGGCGGCAGTTACGGGACTTGCGCAGGTCCTGGCGCTTGCCGATTGCCAGATGTACCACATTCCGGCGAAAGAGGAATATGCCGATATGAAGTATCATCACACTTCTATATTTTAACAGTAAAAGCAAGAGATCAGGAAGAAAAACCGTCATTTTTCCCCTCTTGCTTTTTTTGTGCCATACTGATATAGTTTATGCTGATGCGCCCTCGCATGATCTGCGGATTTTGCAGGTAAAATGCGGACAAAAATGTTCGTGAGATTATTATAGAAGAAGAGGAGAGAAACAGCTTGATATTCGGAAAACACATTAATCGGTACTATATCAAGTACGGCTGGATGCTTCTTCTGGGACTTCTTGCGCTGGTGATGGTTGACTACGCGCAGCTGAAGGTCCCGGAATTCTACCGTATGGTTGTCAACGGACTGAATACCGGCACGACAGAGGTGGACGGGACGACGGTCGCCTTTACGATGGACGTTCTTCTTGACAAGGTCTGCCTTCCGCTGATCATTGTCATCGTGATGATCGTGAGCGGGCGTTTCCTGTGGCGCGTCGGCTTTTTCGGCGCGGCGGTCCGCGTGGAGCGGGATCTTCGCGACCGGATGTTTGACCACTGCAAGGATCTGTCCCAGCAGTATTATCAGGTGAACAAGGTCGGCAACCTGATGTCGCTTTTCACGAACGACCTGGAAACCGTGCAGGACTGCTACGGAAACGGAATCCTGATGACCATGGACGCGCTGTTTTTGGGCGGACTGGCCTTTATCAAGATGTTCCGCATGAACTGGACGCTGACTCTGTTTTCGATGATTCCGATGGTCTTCCTTCTGATCGGCGCAATGACGGTCGGCCGCCGGATGTCCAAGAAGTGGGAAGAGCGGCAGGCGGCTTTCTCCGCGCTGTCGGATTTCTCCCAGGAATCCTTCTCCGGCATTGCCGTCATCAAGGCCTTCGCGAAGGAAGCCAAGGAGCTTCTTGCGTTCAAGAAGCTGAATAAAAAGAATGAAGAAGTCAACGTCTCCTTCGTACGGATGTCGACGCTGATGCACATCTCCGTGACCCTTTTCATCGAGTCCGTCATGTGCGTCATCCTCGGCTACGGCGGCTACCTGATCCATGAGGGCGTTTTCAATGCCGGCAAGATGATTGAGTTCATTGGCTATTTCACCTCGATTGTCTGGCCGATCATGGCGATCTCGATGCTTGTCGAGATGCACGCAAGAGGCAAGGCCAGCTTAAAGCGCATCAGCGAGCTTCTGGACGCCGACATCGACGTCAAGGACAGTGAGGAAGTGGAAAAAAGAGAAGCTGCGCACGATCCGGCCATGCATCCTGTGATCAAGGGCGACATCGAATTCAGACATCTGAATTTCTCCTTCCCGGGCACGGATCTTGAAGTGCTTCATGATATTAGCTTTAAGATCAAGGCCGGTGAAAATGTCGGTCTGATCGGAAAGACCGGTACCGGAAAGACGACGATCGTTGACCTGATCGCCCGGACCTATAATGTTCCGGACGGCACGATCTTTGTCGACGGAATCGACGTCAATCAGATGCCGATTCACGAGCTGCGTTCGCATATCGCCTATGTGCCGCAGGACAATTTCCTGTTCTCGGAGACGATCGGCTCAAATATCGCCTTTGCCTTTGTGGACG
>CAMOZF010000325.1 GCA_946630765.1 uncultured Lachnospiraceae bacterium
CTTCTACCTTTTGAAATCCGTCATTTCGTCGGTCTGCTCCCCGCAGATCAATTTACCGTCCGGATCGAAGGTATAACGGAAAATCGTACACTCCGAGACCACCGAGGAGGCGTTCAGCATCAGGGTCGTCATGGACCTTGAGAAGCTTTCCGTATCCCACTCCATCTGCCCGTATTCATTCAGCCGAAGCGCGCCTCCTATCGTACCCGGCACTTCATAGAAGCTTTCCGGCTCTCCCTTATCAGGATCGCAGACCAGGAGGATCCCCTGATAGTGTTCGCGAAGAAGCGGTGTCAGTCCGTCTTCGATCTGCTCGTACTCCTCCTGCGTCATGGTTCCGTTGTTATACCGGAATTCGTCCTCGATGTCGATCGCCGAAACCGATCCGTCAAGGACCTTCTGCACGATCTCCGCCACCTCATAATAGCCGCCATAAAGCGGCGCATCCGACGGCGCCTTGTACAGGTAGGCCGACAGATAAACCCGGTCTCCGAAAGCAATCACGTCCCGGATGACACACTTCTTATCGCCCGCATCGTAACGGATATCTCCGGCAGCCGCTCCGTTTTGATCAATCCGAAGGATCCGTGCCTCCTCGCCCTCCATGAAGCTTCCGATGACAACAAGATATCCGTTCTGATACGGCGCCGCGTTCCGAATGCCGTAGGTGTTCTCCCCACGCATAACACTCAAGGATGCTGCGGTCAAACACTTCAAAGCCAAGCTCGGGATCTTCCCGGAATTCTTCCCGCAGCCGGTAACTTCTCGAGTCCGTCGTGCCCTTTTCCTTCTCCTCCCGAAGATATTTCCGGTAGCTCCAGGCTTTTTTCAGTTCTTCCGGCGTTTCCGGCTCCTGCTCGATCCGGTACCCCTTCAGGCTCTTTCGAACAAGCGCCGCGGTTTTTTCTTCACCGAAGGTGTCGGCCGTGATATCCCGGTAGATTTCCTTCATCTCCCCGCGTGTCAGGCCCTCGGAGGAAAGCCCGTTTTCGGAAAAGAACCGGACCGCCGCCCGGTATTCCATGGCCTCCGCATCTTCCTCGGACAGACCTGCCAAAAGAAGGCGTCCACGCACAATGTAGTACAGAAGTCCGCTGTATTTTCGGACAATTTCTTCCATTCCCCGCTCCGGATCTGTCCGGAGGAGCTTCAGAAGCCCGCTGTCTTCGCTTTTTTCGGTCTTTGCCAACGTAAGGCCTCCTTTCCTGTCTTTCTTCAAGTTCAAAAGCATCCGGATTGCTTTTCTGTACTCTTATGCGCGGCGAAATAAAAAATCTTACAGGATCATTGATATCAGGGTCAAAAGATGATCTCCGGAGCGCTTCGCACTTCGTGCTTTCACGCTCCTCCCACATTCCGAAAACCGCCCAGGATTTCCTCCCGGGCGGTATTCCGTCAAAATATTACAGACAATGCTTCTTCGCCGCATTCAAAAATGCTGCGGCGGGAGATTTCCATACAGGCTTAATACACCTTGATGTCCTTTCCTTCCCGGATGAAGACCGGAATGATTTCAAGCGGCGCGGAGGCCGTCACGCACTGGCCGCCTTCGTAGACCTTTCCTGTCGCGCTCTCCACCCAGTTGGTGCCTGCGGGAAGATAGACCTCCCAGGTATCGACGCCGGGTTTTGTGACAGGCGAGACGAGAAGGTCCGGTCCGAACATGTAGGCCTTCTCCTGCTTCCAGGCTTCGCAGTCCTCCGGGAAGTCGAAGAACAGCGGGCGGATCACCGGCTCGCCGGTCTCGGAGGCCGCCTTCATGACTTCGCGGATATAGGGGCGGAGGTTCTCACGGATGAACAGGAAGCGGCTCATGATTTCGTAATTTCTTTCGCCAAAGGACCAGACTTCGTTGTCCGCGCCGGAGCCGAGGACCTGACGTCCGTTTTCCTTGATCGTCACTTCCTTGACGTCCCAGGGCGAACGCTCGCCGTGCAGACGGAAGACCGGAAGGAAGCAGCCCCAGGCAAACCATCTGGCCATCAGCTCCCGGAAGCCCTCATCCGTCGGATCGCCGCCGATGAAGCCGCCGAGATCGCAGGTCCACCACGGAATACCGGACATGCCCATCGAAAGGCCGGCGGGAAGCTGCTCCGCAAAGCCTCTCCAGCTCGAACTGATATCGCCGGACCAGGTCAGCGCGCCGAATTTCTGCGAGCCCGCCCAGGCACAGCGGACAAGCGACATAATGTCGTCCCGGCCTTCAGCCTTCAGGCCGTTGTAGAAGCCTCTCGCGTATTCCTTCGGGTAAATATTCGTCACCTGCTGCGCGGGACCCGCCCAGTATCTCCAGTTGTCGAATTCGTAAGGCCCGATCTCCGGTTCCGCTTCGTCCAGCCAGAAGATATGCACGCCTTTTTCGTAATAGTTTTTCTTCGCGACATTCCAGACGTATTCCTGTGCGGCCGGGTTCGTGGCGTCGTAATAGACATTCGAGCCCATCCAGCCAGATCCGGAAAGCGCATGGCCGCGGTCAGTGCGCATCAGCATGCCCTGATCGGCCATCGGGCCGAAGTTTCTCGAGCGCTCGTCGACGGTCGGCCAGATCGAGACGACGGTCTCGATACCGAGCTCCTTCAGCTCTTTGATCATCGCTTCGGGATCCGGGAAGCACTCGGGATCGAACTCCCAGTTGCCCTGCAGCGTCCAGTGGAAGAAGTCCACCACGATGACGTCCATCGGCAGGCCGCGGCGCTTATGCTCTCTCGCGACCTGAAGCACCTGCTCCTGGGTCTTGTAGCGGAGCTTGCACTGCCAGAAGCCCATGCCGTACTCTGGCATCATCGGCGTGCGTCCGGTCACCTCGGAATAATTGTAAAGGATATCCGCCG
>CAMOZF010000326.1 GCA_946630765.1 uncultured Lachnospiraceae bacterium
CGGTATCATGGTATTTATTGTAACTGCAATTATCTCGCTGGTGGTATACAATATCCTGCCTTCGGTAAAAGATGAGGAGGGCTTCCAATAATGGCTAAAAATACTGAAAAAAAGACAGTCTCCATGAAGAGACGTCAGAGAGTCGGAAACTTCTTTTCCTATCTCCTTTTGATCGTTCTGAGCGTGATCTGGCTCTTTCCGTTCTTCGGCATCGTGATGCAGAGCTTCCGTTCTTATCAGAACGAATTCGGCGGTATGGTCAATTATGTCATTCCGAAGCAGTTCTCCCTGGACAATTATAAGTTCCTGTTCTCCGGAGAAACCAACTTCCTGAAATGGTATCTGAATACCCTGATTATCGCGGCGGCTGTAGCTGTCCTCCAGACGATCATTATCATCTGCACGAGTTATGCCCTGTCACGGATGCGCTTTAAGGGCAGAAACTTCCTGATGCGTTTCTGGCTGATCCTCGGAATGTTCCCCGGATTCCTGACGATGATCTGTCTGTACTTCCTGCTGAAGACCATCGGCCTGACCCAGCAGGGCGCCATTCCCGGACTGATCCTGGTGAGCGTGGCAAGCTCCGGTATGGGTTATTATGTGTGCAAGGGCTACATGGATACGGTGCCGAAAGCACTGGACGAGGCGGCCAGGATCGACGGCGCAAGCCGGGCGCGCATCCTGTTCACGATGATGCTTCCGATGGCAAAGCCGATCATCATCTATACGGCGCTGGTGTCCTTCATGGCTCCCTGGTGCGATTATATTTTCGCATCCTACATTGCGTTCGGCCATGATTCAAGTTATAACGTGGCAGTTGCGCTGTATCGCTGGATGAAGGTCAACGATTATCAGGGCTTCTTCACAAGGTTCTGCGCGGGCGGCGTGCTGGTTGCGATCCCCGTGACCGCTCTTTTCATGAGCCTGCAGAAATACTACGTCGAAGGTGTCACCGGCGGCGCAGTCAAAGGCTGATATAAAAGTTTTCGATCCGCAGTGTGCGATCCGGAGAGAAAAACAATTCCGGGGCAGCATGCTGCGGATCCTCTATATTCTGCCGGCGGGAAACCCGCCGTTTACGGTGATGATGAAAAAAACACTGATTATACTCCTGGCCCTGACGCTATTGATTTCAGGCTGTACAAGGCACACAGCCCCAAAGACAAATCCGGGGCAAAGCGGATCCGCGCAGTCGCAGGACAACTACCGGAACTATTATGAAATCTTCGTCTATTCATTTTATGATTCGGACGGCGACGGCATCGGGGATCTCAACGGGGTGCGGGAAAAGCTTGATTATATCGGGGAGATGGGCTTTTCCGGCATCTGGCTGATGCCGATCATGCCGAGTCCGACCTACCATAAATACGACGTGAAGGATTACATGGCAGTGGATGAGGCTTACGGGACGGAAGAGGACTATAAAGCGCTTGTCGAGGATGCTCACAGCCGCGGAATCCGTGTGATCATTGATCTTCCGATTAACCACACTTCGAGTTCGCACCCCTGGTTCAAGGAAGCGCGGAAATACCTGCAGGGACTGTCAGGCGAAGAGGCCGATGCAAAGGACTGTCCGTATTTCGGCTATTACCATTTTTCGGAGGAATACGGCGGAAACACCTGGTATCCGGTGCCCGGAACGGACTGGTATTATGAGGGCTCATTCTGGTCAGAAATGCCAGATCTGGACCTTTCATGCGAAGCACTTCGAAAAGACCTGGAGGAAGCTGCGGATTACTGGATCGGCCTCGGGACAGACGGCTTCAGGATGGACGCGCCGCTCCATTTTGAGGAGAACGATACGGCTTTCAATACCGAGGTGCTGAACTGGTTCTTTACCTACTGCAGGTCGAAAAATCCGGATTTCTACATGGTAAGCGAGGTCTGGGCCGGACTGAATACCATTAAAGCCTATTATGCGAGCGGAACACCGAGCATGTTCAATTTTGACGCGGCTCAGGCGGAGGGAAAGCTGATGCAGGCCGCGAGAGGAACGATGAAGGCGGAACGTTTTGCAAACCTCATGGTACAGTACGAAAATGATTTCAGTGAGGAGAATCCGGATTATATCGACGCGCTCTTCCTTACAAATCATGACATGGGCCGGGTAGCAAATGCGCTGAACAACAAGGACGATCAGATGCGCCGTGCTGCCGGTTATCTGATGCTGATGTCGGGAAATCCGTTCGTCTATTACGGCGAGGAGATCGGGATGGCAAGCTCCGGAACGAAGGACGAGAATAAGCGCCTGCCGATGTACTGGGACAGTGACCTTCAGGCGGAAGGCATGACCAAAGGCCCGCGGGATGCTGACAAAGGCATTGAATCAAAGTTCGGATCGGTCCGAGAGCAGCTTCAGGACGAGGACTCCCTTCTGAAATACTACCAGCGCGCCCTCAGGATGCGGAATGAAAACCCCGAGATTGCGCGCGGAAGGACGGAAATCCTGGAAAGCCTGACATCCCGGGACACGGCTGCATTCAAGAGAAGCTATGATGAAAAAACGGTCGCGGTTGTTTTTACAACTGCGAAAACGCCCACAGAAGTGGATCTGAAGGGCAGTGAAATTGAAAACTGGGAACTGGTATTCGCACTGACGCTGCATGAGGATGAGGCGGTTACACAGGAGGGAAGCCTGGTGACGCTCCCTGCCGGAGGAATTGCGGTGTTCAGGGATCTGTCCGAAACCTCGAATCCCTGAATTCCGCTTCTTCGGAACATAAGAAAGAAGCACAGATCAAGCCCCATGCCATAACGGTACGGGGCTCTTTTACACTCTTTCGCAC
>CAMOZF010000327.1 GCA_946630765.1 uncultured Lachnospiraceae bacterium
CCCGCTCCCGGATGACCTGTTCATCGAAGGTCTGCAGAATGCCGTCTTTTACGGTTACGCGGCCGCCGACGATGACGGTCCGGACAGCTGTCGGCTCCATGGAATAAACGACGTTCGGAAGAACCTGCTCGAGAGAGTCACTGACAGGCATCATCGAGAAATCGTCCAGATCAATGCCGGTAAAATCGGCCAGGCAGCCTTTCTCCATTCTGCCGGCGGGGAAGCCGAGAAGCCTCGCGCCGGTATCCGTGCCCATCCGGAACGTATCGTGGTAGTTGACGCACAGCGCATTGCAGGTTTTAGCCTTCTGCAGCAGGGAGCACATCCGCATTTCCTCGAAAACGCTGATGCGGTTGTTGCCGCAGGCGCCGTCGGCGCCAAGAGCGATCGGAACGCCGGCCTGCATCATAGAAGGGATGTCGGTGATGCCATCTGCCAGAAACATGTTGCTGGAAGGACAGTAGATAAGACCCGCGCCTTTTTCTCCGAGTATGCGGATTTCCTCCGGCGTGAGATATACCCCGTGGATAATCACCAGAGAATCATCGACGACGCCGAGAGAATTCAGATATTGAAGAGGTGTCATCCCGTCATGTTCCTTGCGGACCTGCTCGACCTCAAACGGCTCTTCGGCGACATGCATATGCATTCTGGTGCCAAGCTCCGCGGCAAGTTCGTGCCCTGAGAGTATCATTTCGGTCGATGCCGCGTGCAGCGAATGCGGAGCCGGAATAACGCGCACCATCGGATCACGCAGATACTTGCTGTGCAATCGTCTGGTATTTTCCACCGCGGCGGCAATGTTTTCCACATATCCTGCGGGCGCTCCGTCCCAGTCATACATCGTGCGCGCAAGGCAGATCCGAAGGCCCAGATCCTTTGCTGCCGCGATGACAGCTTCATCGCTTTCCGTTCCATACGTATGCAGATAGAAGAATTCACCGACTGCGGTTACCCCGCGCTTCATCATTTCCGCAAAAGCAAACAGCGCGCCGTTATAGATGTCCTCGAGAGTCATGCGGGGAGAATAATGATAGAGAGACCGGTCCCGCCACTCGAGAAACGGACGGTCGGCGGCGATGCCGCGAAGAAGGATCTGAAAACAGTGGCTGTGTGCGTTGACAGTGCCGGGGACCAGCGCCTGCCGCGGAAGTTCCATGACCTCCGCGGCAGGATAGCTTTGACGCAGCGTATCGGAAGAACCGATGTCTTTTATAGTATCGCCGTCAATCAGGACGGCGCCGCCGCGTCTGAATCCGCCGTCTTCAAAGAGCAGCTCCGGTATCAGTAGTTTCATAAGATCACCGCTTCCTTCAGGCGCCGGTTACGCAAAGTGCTGCCTGACTGCTTCATGTACCATTTCACTGTCCGCAAGATACGGAATTGTGATCTGGCTTTCACCCTCATACTTTTTGTTGTAAGCGATCGCTGTTTCCATCGAATGTTCATTGCGTGCCCAGTTTCTTCTGGCAACGCCGCCCATGACATCCCACAGAAGTCCGCTCTTTATGACTTCATCGACGCGTCCGGAACCGTCCAGAACAAGTCCGAAGCCGCCGTTGATGGCTTTTCCGATGCCTACGCCGCCGCCGTTATGAAGCGCAACCAGACTCATGCCGCGGGCTGCGTTGCCGACATAGCATTGCACGGCCATATCTGCCATGACATTGCTGCCATCCTTTATATTGGAAGTTTCGCGGAACGGAGAGTCTGTGCCGGAAACATCGTGGTGATCTCTGCCCATCATGACAGGCCCGATCTCGCCGTTGCGAACCATTTCGTTGAACTTGAGAGCGATTGCAACCCTGCCTTCCGCATCCTGATAGAGAATCCGGGCTTTCGTACCGACGACGAGATGATTGTTCTCGGCCTCTTTGATCCAGTTATAATTGTCGCGGTCCTGATAGCGCCGGTTCACATCGATGCAGCTCATGGCGGCGTGGTCTGTTTTGACGAGATCTTCGTCCTTCCCGGACAGGCAGACCCAGCGGAACGGCCCGTAGCCGTAATCGAACAGCTGCGGCCCCATGATGTCTTCAACATAGGAGGGCAGGATAAAGCCGTCTTTGTCGTCTACGCCGTTTTTGGAGATCTCCTTCTCGCCGGCATCATAGACCGCCTTCAGGAACGAGTTGCCGTAATCGAAAAAGTAGGTTCCCTTATGCACCAGCGCCATGACAAGGGAAAAGTGTTTCCGAAGGGACCGGTCCACGAGCTCCCGGTACTTATCCGGATCTTCGGACAGGAGTTTTGTACGCTCGTCGAATGTGATGCCCTGCGGACAGTACCCGCCTTCATAGGCCGCGTGGCAGGAAGTCTGGTCAGAGCACAGATCCACATGAATCTCATGGTCTGCGGCGTACTGCAAGAGATCCACGATATTGCCGTAATAGGCGATGGAGCGCGGCTTTCCGGCGCTCTGATATTTCGCCGCGGAGGCAAAACAAACCGCAAGGTCATCCGACCACTCGCTGACCCAGCCCTGACGGAGCCTAGTCTCGATTCTCGAGAAATCAACCTCGGCGATAATGCCGACGCCGCCCGCAATTTCGATGGCTTTGGGCTGCGCGCCGCTCATGCCGCCAAGTCCCGAAGAGATAAAAAGGCGGCCGGAGAGGTTGCCGTCCTTGGGAATGCCGAGCTTGAGTCTGCCGGCGTTCAGCAGGGTGTTGTAAGTGCCGTGCACGATGCCCTGCGGTCCGATGTACATCCAGCCGCCGGCTGTCATCTGTCCGTAGTTGGCAACACCCATCTGTTCTGCAACTTCCCAGTCATCCAGG
>CAMOZF010000328.1 GCA_946630765.1 uncultured Lachnospiraceae bacterium
AATGGCCGAGAGGTAGGAAAGATCAAATATCCCCTGATGTGTCTCCCCGTCCTTTCCGACAAGGCCCGCGCGGTCCAGACAGAAGGTCACCGGCAGATCCTGAATGCAGACGTCGTGCAGAATCTGGTCATAGGCCCGCTGCAGAAAAGACGAATAGATCGCGGCCACCGGATGCATGCCGGAGGCGGCGAGGCCGGCCGCAAAGGTCACCGCGTGCTGCTCCGCGATACCGACGTCGAAAAAGCGGTCCGGAAAGGCATGCTCAAACTGGGAAAGCCCGGTATTGTCGCCCATGGCCGCGGTAATCGCCACAAGCTTCGGATGCTTCTTCCCGGCCTCCACCATATACTTTCCGAAGACCTCCGAGTACTCGGGGTTTTTCGGGGAATCCAGCACCTTTCCGCTTGCCTTGTCAAAGGGCCCGACGCCGTGATAGAAGCCCGGGGCCTTTTCCGCGGGCGCATAACCCTTGCCCTTCCGGGTCTTGACGTGGATAATCACGGCGCGCGGCAGCTCCTTCGCCCGTGAGAAAATCTTCTTCATCTCGGAAACATCATGCCCGTCCACCGGACCGAGATAGGTGATGCCGAGGTTCTCAAAAACCATACCGTCCGGCATCAGGACCATTTCCTTCATCGAATCCTTCGTGTTCGAAATGAAGCTGACGAGGCCGGAGCCGACGCCCGGAATATTGTTCAGCGTCTTTTTGACGCTGCTTTTCGCCTGATTGTAGCGCTTTCCGGCACGCATATTCATCAGATAATGGTGCATGCCGCCCGCGTTCTCGGCAATCGACATATTGTTGTCGTTCAGGATGATGATGAAATTGGACTTCAGGGAGGCCGCGTTATTGAGCGCCTCAAAGGCCATGCCGCCGGTCATCGAGCCGTCGCCGATCACACTGATCACGTGGTGGTCCTGGTGCAGAAGATCCCGCGCCGCGACCATGCCAAGACCCGCGGAAATCGAGGTCGAGCTGTGCCCGGTATTGAAGGAGTCGTACGGCGATTCCGCTCTTTTGGGGAAACCGGAAAGTCCGTTGAACTCTCTTAAAGTGTCGAATTCATCTATCCTGCCCGACAGGATTTTATAGGTATAACACTGGTGCCCGACGTCGAAGATCACCTTGTCCTCAGGGAAATCAAAGCTCGCAAAAAGCGCCAGCGACAATTCCACCGTCCCCAGATTGGACGCCAGATGGCCGCCTTTCTTGCTGACTTTATCAATAATGAATTCCCGGATATCTCTCGCGAGCGCCTTGTATTCCTTCTCGGTCATCGCGCGGAGTTCTTCCGGTGTCGGTACTTTCAAACTCATATTTATTTATCTCTCGATATCAGGGAGACCAGAAGCTCCCTCAGGAAGCGGTTCTCGCCGGTCAGGCTGTCCATCAGATGAACAGCTTCCTCGGAAAGCGTCCGCACCTTTTCCTGCGCGGCTTCCATGCCGTAGAGACTGACATAGGTCGATTTCTCGTTCTTCTCGTCGGAGTGCGCGTTCTTTCCGAGCTCTTCCGTCGTTTTCGTGACGTCCAGGATATCGTCCCGGATCTGGAAGGCCATGCCGACAAGACGCGCAATCCGTTCCACATTCCGGACATCCTCCGCCGAAGCGTCCGCAAGGATCGCGCCGCACATCATCGCGGCTTCAAGAAGCGCACAGGTTTTCAGCTCGTAGACAAAGCGCAGCTTCTGATCGTCCAGCGCGTGTCCGGTCTCCTCCACGTCGACGGTCTGGCCGCCGATCATGCCGTAGATTCCGGTCTTTCTCGCGAGAACGTGAATCGCTTCCCCGATATTTTTCTGGTTGACGTGGTAGGAAAAGGCCGTCGCAGCCGTCTCCATCGCGTAGATCAGGAGCGCATCTCCCGCAAGAACGCCCATGTCCTCGCCGAATGCGTGCCAGGTCGTCTCCTTCCCCCGCCGCATCGTGTCATTGTCCATACAGGGGAGGTCGTCGTGAATCAGGGAGCTCGTGTGGATAAATTCAATCGCGGCGACGAAGGGCTCAATGATCCTGCTGTGTCCGTCAAAAAGCCGGAAGGTTTCCAGCATGATCAGCGGCCGAAGGCGCTTTCCGCCCGCCCGCACACTGTAATTCATCGCCGTGAAGATGGTCTTCTGAAAGCCCTCCTCTTCCGGAAGGTATCTTTCGATGATCTCCTCCACCTCTTCGGTTTTCATCGCAAGTGTCTCAGCAAATGTCACGACAACCGCTTCCTCCTCAGCTTTTCTGTCACCGGCCGTTATCTTCGGCCTTCTCTTCTTTTTCCTTCTTCTCTGCACGAAGAAGGCGCGCAAGGACGCCATTCACGAACTTCGGCGAATCATCGCCGCCGAATACCTTCGCAAGCTCCACGGCTTCATTGACCGCAACCTTTTCGGGCACCTCCGGGTCATAGCGGATCTCGTAGAGCGCAAGGCGCACGAGAGAAAGATCCACCTTTGAAAAACGGTCGATCCGCCAGCCCTCGGTATTCTCGGAGATCACCTGATCCAGCTCCTCGATTTTCCCGAAAATGTCCTTTCCGCGCGCAAGAAGCATTTCGCGCTCCTCGTCCGTCAGTTCTTCCTGCTGCTCCAGGAAAAGCGAAGCCTCCTCCGTCAGTTCCGGATCCTTATAGAAATTGCAGGAGAAAACCATCTTGAAGGACAGTTCTCTCATTTTCTTTCTGGTCATACATTCACTCCGGCAATCGTAATGTTCACATCTGTCACATGCATCCCGGTCATGGATTCAATGGCAGTCGTCACCTTCTCGCGCACATCGGC
>CAMOZF010000329.1 GCA_946630765.1 uncultured Lachnospiraceae bacterium
CTTTGTCCTCGGGCAGCGTCGCTTTCAGCGGCACATAGTTTGAGATATGGTTGCTGCGGAACAGGCAGCGCTCTGTTTCCGGAAGATCGACGTGCTCGATGATCATCTTCAGCTCTTCCATCAGTCCAGCGGGGGACAGAGGTTTGAATTCGCCGCGCTCGAATTCCGCTTTCAGTTCGCTGCCGCGATAGAGCATCAGACAGATCGCGCCGAGCATCGTCGGGCGGATCGCGTTGATCGCTTTTGCCGTCTCCAGCGCGTGACGCTCTGAGCCGTCCTCCCCGGCAATGCCGAGAATTATCATCATCGAGAGCTTCATGCCTGCGGCGATCACTCGCTGTCCGACCTCGATGGATTCTTTGTCGTCAACACCTTTGTTGATTTTCGCCAGCGTCACGCCGTCGCCGGTTTCCATGCCGTAGTAAAGAAGTTCAAGTCCTGCTTCGCGAAGCTGCTTCAGTTCGTCCACGGATTTACGCAGGATATCCTTCGGCGCGGCGTAAGACGAAGCTCGCTCGAAATTCGGGAATACCTCGTGCAGCGTTTTCAAAACGTGGAGCAAGCGCTCCGTCGAAAGCACCAACGCGTCGCCGTCCGCGAGGAACACGCGGCGCACAGCCTTCGCGTTATAGGCCTGCGCCATCGCGATCTGGCGCATGATCTGCTCATCCGTCAGCACCTGGAACGGAACGCCTCGGTACATATTGCAGTAAGTGCATTTGTTGTGCGCGCAGCCGCGCGTCAGCCGCAGGATAAAGCTTCGCGCCTCGCTGGGCGGGCGGAATACAGGGCTGTCATAGTCGTCGAAATACATTTTCTCATCTCCTTCTGTTAATAATAAAATTAATTTATATATTTTTGATTAGCTATATTAATTTTATATCATATTACTGGAAAATATTTCTTTTGTCAACAAAAAACGTTCCGACCGTTTCCCCCATTGTCGCAACAATCGCTTTCATATATAATATTTACGGAAGTATTGCAACGAAAAAATAGGAGGCCGCCATGAGCCGATACACGCCCCCGTTCCATATCACCGATAAAATCATAAACCTCTTGGCCGAAATCAGCGAGCAGTTTGGACGCATCAACACTGCACGTCATGGCGTCGTCAGCCCGAAGCTGCGCCGACAGAACCGTATCCGCACGATTCATTCTTCTTTGGCCATTGAGCAAAATTCCCTTTCATTGGAACAAGTCACGGCCATACTAAACGGAAAACGTGTGTTTGGCCGCCCCGACGAAATCCGGGAGGTGCGGAACGCCTACACCGCTTATGAGCTTATGTTGAAGCTGAATCCGTTTTCCGTTAAAGATATGCTGGCGGCGCACCGCGCCATGATGGAGGGCTTGATTGCCGAAAGCGGGAAATTCCGCTCCGGCGGCGTCGGCGTATTCAACGGGATAGCCCTCGTTCACATGGCGCCACCCGCCGAACTGGTACAGGGACAGATCAAGGAACTGATCCAATGGTACAAAAAATCAGATATGCATCCGCTATTGAAAAGTGCGGTCTTTCATTATGAGTTTGAATTCATCCACCCCTTTGCCGACGGCAACGGACGCATAGGGCGCATGTGGCACAGCCTGCTCCTGGGCAAATGGAACGATCTTTTCTTCTATTTGCCCGTCGAGGACTTGATTCGTGCGCACCAAAATGATTATTACGACCGTCTCGGTCGCGCCGATAAGGAAGCCGACAGTTCTGGCTTTGTGGAGTTCATGTTGGAGATTATCCGCGACAGTCTTCACGAATTTGGCACCACAGCGTCCACCGACCAAGATAGCGACCAAGACACCGACCAAGACGAAACCGCCGTCAAGAAACTACTCGACGCGCTCGGAGACGAAACCTTGTCCGCCAGCGAGCTGATGCAACGCCTCGGCCTCTCCCATAAACCGACGTTCCGAAAGAACTATCTGCGTCCGGCATTGAAGCGCGCCCTAATCGAAGCAACCCTGCCGGACAAGCCGACGAGCCGGTATCAGAAGTACAGGAAAATCGGGAAGGGAATAAGGAATTCAAGACTTGACTAAAAATTTCACGATTACAAAAATGGATGTCACAAGAAAAACTTTGATTGAGGTTATGTTATGGACGGAAAAGCAATAAAGTTTATCAAGTATTTAGATGGTAGCGAGAAACGCTTCATCATCCCTGTTTATCAGAGAAATTATAGTTGGAAGGTTGAAAACTGCCGCCAGCTTTATGATGATTTGGTCAAACTGTCCGTCAATGAGGGAAAAATGCACTTCTTCGGAAGCCTTGTCAGCGTATATAATGGCGTCTCCGAAGAATTCCTAATCATTGACGGTCAGCAGCGTGTGACCACAATCTCTCTGCTCCTTCTGGCTATCCACAACCTTCTGAAGGAAGGAAAGCTGGTTGCCGAAGACCAGAAGCTTATTGAAAAGGTCTACAAAAAGTATCTGGTCGATGAATATGATCCCACGGAGAAGCGCATTAAGCTGAAAGCGGCAAACAAAGACCTTGTAGCGTTTGAGAAGCTATTTGATGAAGAGCCATCTGAGTATATCCCGAATTCTGATATCACCATCAACTACACATATTTCTATGAGAGAATCCAAAAAGAAGAAATCTCTATAGATGCGCTGTATGAAGCCATTAGCCGGCTTATGGTCATCAACATCACCGTGGGGGAGGATGATAACCCACAGCTCATTTTTGAAAGCCTTAACTCCACCGGCGTTGACTTAACTGAGGGCGATAAAATCAGGAACTATGTCCTTATGGGACAGAAGCCT
>CAMOZF010000330.1 GCA_946630765.1 uncultured Lachnospiraceae bacterium
GACAAAAGCAGGACCGAGGCCACCAGGCTTGCCCCGCCTGCAAGAAAGTAGACGAAAGGCATGCTCAAATAAGTAGCAGCTACTCATCACAATAGGATTTGCATCAAAGTTGACGAAAGGCATTCTCGCAAGTGTTCACCTCACCTCTTCCCGCGCAAGGCCAGAGCGCTGACCTGGGGTTTTCTCGCCAGGGCAAGTCAGGAAAACCTCTGCGGGAATGCCTTTCGTCAAAAGAGGCCGCCTTGCTGGCAGGAGAGAAGCTTTCCGTCATAAGAGTCCGCCTTGCTGGTTTATAAGGCCGGAATACTGAAGAAAATAGGAGCCGCCGCAATCATGCGGCGGCTCCGTGTTTATCTGATGCACGCTCTGCAGCGCACAACTACATTACTTCTTGACCTCATTGAAGCCGACCCTTGCGGCATAGCTGGTGTGAAGCAGCTCATGAGCCAGATGCCCGTTCGGCTCGCCGAGGAACTTCTCGTACAGCTCGATAATCTGCGGGTTGTTGTGGCTCTGACGTACGGTCTGGCGCTCATCCTCAGAGTACAGCGCCTGGGCTCTCTTCTCCTTGTAGGTGTCGAGGATGTTGTCATCCTCGTTCGGAAGCAGGGCAGGTCTCACGTATGGCTGGCCGCCGCCGTTGATGCAGCCGCCCGGGCAGCCCATGATCTCGATGAAGTGATACTTGCTCTTGCCCTCACGGATCTCATCAAGAAGAACGCTTGCGCTCTTCATTCCGGAAGCGATCGCCACGTTGACTTTCGCGCCGTTGATGTCGATGGAAGCTTCGCGGAGGCCGGCATCGTGGCCGCGAACTGCGGTGAGCTCGATCGGCTCATGCTCCTTGCCGGTCATCTTGAAGTAGACGGTTCTCAGGGCAGCCTCCATAACGCCGCCGGTGACGCCGAAGATGACGCCGGCTCCGGAGTAATCGCCCATGATATCAGCATCCCACTCTTCATCCGGCAGGCGGTTGAACAGAATACCGCTGCGGCGGATCATGCGGGCAAGCTCGCGGGTGGTGATGACGGCGTCCACATCCTGCAGACCATCCACCTTCAGCTGATCGCGCTGCTTCTCAAACTTCTTGGCAACACACGGCATGACGGAGACTACGAAGACATCCTTCGGATCTACATCATGCTGCTTCGCCCACCATGACTTGATGATCGCGCCCTGCATCTGGTGCGGGGACTTGCAGGTGGACAGATGGGGGAGAAGATCTCCGTAATTGTACTCGGCGTAGTTGACCCATCCCGGTGAGCAGGAGGTGATCATCGGAAGCGTGCCGCCCTCGGTCAGGCGGTGAAGAAGCTCCGTTCCTTCCTCCATGATGGTGAGGTCAGCGCCGAAGTTGACGTCGTAGACTCTCTCGAAACCAAGTCTGCGCATGGCAGCTGCCATCTTGCCGGTGACAGGAGTTCCGATCGGATAGCCGAATTCCTCGCCGAGCGCCGCACGGACAGCGGGAGCTGCCTGGGCGATGACATGCTTGCCGGCCTTGAACGCCTCGTCGATCAGGCTGATCTCAGAGTTTTCCATAAGGGCGCCGGTCGGACATACATTGACGCACTGGCCGCACTGGATACACGGAGAATCGGCGAAGCTGCGGTTCTCGGCCGGAGATACGATTGTATTGAAGCCGCGGTTCTCGAAACCGAGGATGCCAAGGCCGTGAGCGTTCTGGCAGCGTGCCACGCAGCGTCCGCAGAGGATACACTTGCTGGTGTCGCGTACAAGTGCCGGAGCCAGCCTGTCTATAGAGATCTCTGAGTGCGAGCCCGCGAAAGCGTCATCTCTTGCTCCGACGAGCTGTGCGACATGGAGCAGCTCGCAGTGTCCGTTCTTGTCGCACTGCTGGCAGTTCTTGTTGTGGTTGGAGAGCAGGAGCTCTACACTGCGGCGGCGTGCCTCAACAGCCTTCGGGCTGGAGATACGGATCTCCATGCCTTCACTGACAGGATAGACACAGCTGGCGACCAGTCCGCGCGCTCCGGTAGCCTCGACAAGACATGCACGGCAGGAGCCCTGATTGCACTCGCCATGGTTAAACGCGCACAGAGAGGGGATCTCATAACCGCAGGACTTAGCGGCCTCGAGGATCGTCAGACCCTCCTGCACCTGATAATCAATTCCTTCAATCTTAATATTAATCATGTCCATGCACCTCCCCTTATCGTTTCTCGATGGCCTTGAAGCGGCATGTACTTATGCAGGTTCCGCACTTAATGCACTTCTCGGTATCGATCTTCATCGATGCCTTCTTGTGACCCGGAGCGGTGTAATCCGACTCGTGGATGCAGTCAGCAGGACATGATCTGCGGCACATACCGCAGCCGATGCACTTGTCAGGATCGATGTGGTATGCCATCAGCTTCTTACACACATGGGCCGGGCACTTCTTGTCCACGATATGGGCAAGGTACTCATCCCTGAAATGCGAAAGAGTCGAGTTGACCGGGTTGGCAGCTGTCTGTCCGAGAGCGCACAGAGAATTGCTCTTGACGGTATCGCTCAGCTCTTCGAGAGCCTTGAGGTCATCCATGGTGCCTTTGCCTTCGGTGATGCGTGTCAGGATCTCAAGCATGCGCTTGGTACCGATACGGCAGGGAGAACATTTTCCGCAGGACTCGTCGCAGATGAATTCCATATAGAACTTCGCGACGTCTACCATACAGTTGTCTTCGTCCATGACGATAGCTCCGCCGGAACCCATCATGGAACCCTTGGCAACGAGGTTATCGAAATCGATCGGCTCATCCAGGAA
>CAMOZF010000331.1 GCA_946630765.1 uncultured Lachnospiraceae bacterium
AGGTCCGTCGTCCGGGAGATTGTTTCGGAGCGAGAGAAAAACGGCCCTTACAAGTCGGTGCAGGATTTCATGGAACGGCTTTCCGGCAAGGAAGTCAATAAGAAAACGCTCGAGAACTTTATTAAGGCCGGCGCCTTTGATTCCTTCGGCTACACGAGACGCCAGCAGTTCACCCATTATCCGAAGCTTCTCGAGGAGGTCGAAAGAAACCGGAAGGACTCGATGTCCGGCCAGTTCAGTCTGTTTGATCTTGGGGGAGAGAGCCTGAAGGCGCAGATCGCGATTCCCTATCCGAAGATCGGGGAATTCGACCACGACCAGCTGCTCGCCTACGAGAAGGAAGTCCTCGGCATCTATCTTTCGGGACATCCTCTGCAGGAGGATCTGCAGCTTCTGAAGAAAAATGTTACCGCCCTGACCTCTGATTTCATCGTGGACGAGGAGACCGGGCACGCGAAGGCCGAGGACGGATCGCGCGTGACGATCGGCGGCATGATTACCGACAAGACGATCAAGACGACGAAAAACAACCAGATGATGGCCTTCATCACGGTAGAGGACATGTTGGGTTCCGTGGAGGTATTGATCTTCCCGAAGGACTACGAGCGCTACAGGAGATTCCTTGAGGAGGACGAAAAGGTCCTGATCAGCGGCCGCGTATCGATCGGGGACGACCCGGAAGGCAAGCTGATCCTGGAGTCCATGATGCTCTTCTCGGAGGTTCCGAAGGAGCTGTGGCTGCAGTTTAAGGACAAGGCAGATTATCAGGCAAACTTCGAGAAGGTCCGCGCGGCACTTTCCGGGCTGGACGGCAGGGACACGCTTGTGGTCTACCTGAAGGATTCGAGGCAGTACAAGAAGCTCGATCCGTCCTATGACCTCGCGGCCGGCGCAGAGGCTGTCTCGGCGGCTTCGCAGATCATCGGGAGCGACAATATCCGCATTGTTCCGAAAAAGGCAATGATGGGAAGAAGATAAAGGGGGTGTATTAACTTGGAGAAGAAAAAAAGAAAATTTCCGCTGATACTGAAGATCATTCTGATCGCACTGGCAGCGGTGGTGCTGATCGTGGCAGGCTATTTTGCGTACGTGTTTATCGCCTACAACCGCATTGACGACAACCAGGTGCTGGAAAATGTGCCTTCTGAGCTTCCGGAGACGGAGCTTGAATACGGCACAGGAAAAGCGTACCGTATGCTGAGCTACAACATCGGCTTTGGCGCCTATGAGCCGGATTATGGTTTCTTCATGGACGGCGGCACGGAGTCCTGGGCCTGGTCCAGAGAGCGGCTCGATGCGAACATGAAAAATATCACGGCATTTGTGAAGGAGCTGGAGCCGGACTTCGCGCTGATTCAGGAGGTCGATCTCAATTCGACCCGTTCCTACCACCGCGACGAGCGGGAGGATATGAAGGCCGCGCTTCCCGGTTATTCCTACAACTTTGCGCAGAACTGGGATTCGCCGTTTTTGTTTTACCCCTTTACGCAGCCGCACGGAAAGAGCCGTTCGTCGATCATGACCTTCAGTAAATGGTCGATCGAGTCCGCGCTTCGCCGGCAGCTGCCGCTGGAGGATTCCCTCATGAAGCTTGTGGATCTGGATCGCTGCTACAGTGTGAGCCGAATTCCGATGGAGGGCGGCAAGGAGCTGGTGCTGATCAATTTCCACCTGTCCGCCTACACCTCTGACGGAAAGATCGCGCAGGAGCAGATGGAAATGGTGATCGGCGACATGCAGGCCGAGTACGACAAGGGCAATTATGTCATTGCCGGCGGCGATTTCAACAAGGACCTTTCCGGAAATGCGGAGAAATTCTTCAACACGAGCGCCGGCGAGTACAGCTGGGCGCAGCCGATTCCGGAGAGCACCTTCGAGGGCAGCAACGTCTCTTTAGTCTTCCCCTACGACGAGGAGAAGAAGACGCCGAGCTGCAGAAATGCCGACGGTCCCTACAACCCCGATCAGTTTGTGCTGACGGTGGACGGCTTCATGGTAACGGATAATATCGAAGTGAAGTCCGCGGATGTCATTGACACCGGATTTGCCTACTCCGACCACAACCCGGTCGAGATGGTATTTGTGATGAACTGAATGGGAACGGAGATTCCTTTTACAGAATACAAGCTGCATCAAAAAACACAAGGAGGCTGCTATGATCCACGAAAAGTACTACGAACTTCTTAAGGAACAGGAAGCACTGCTCGCCAGAAAAAACGAGAAGACCGATTTCTATAACGGTATCTATGACCGTTATAAATACCCGGTCGTGACGAGAGAGCATACGCCGCTGACCTGGCGCTATGACCTGAACAAGGAAACCAATCCCTACTTCATGGAGCGGCTCGGCGTCAATGCGACGCTGAATGCCGGTGCGATCTATCTGAACGGCAAATACTATCTTGCAGTCCGTGTCGAGGGCAATGACCGCAAGTCCTTCCTCGGAATCGCGGAATCCGACAACGGAATCGACGGCTTCCGCTTCTGGGATTACCCGGTGCAGCTGCCGGATACCGCGCCGGACGAAGTCAATATGTATGATGTGCGTCTGACGCAGCATGAGGACGGCTGGATCTACGGTGTGTTCTGCTCTGAGAAAAAGGATCCGACAAACCCGGACCTGTCCGCGGCGATCGCTGAGGCGGGCATCATCCGCACGAAGGATCTGAAGACCTGGGAGCGCCTTCCGAACCTGAAGACCCTGCGTTCTCCGCAGCAGAGAAACGTGGTGCTGCATCCGGAATTTGTCAACGGCAAATACGCCTT
>CAMOZF010000332.1 GCA_946630765.1 uncultured Lachnospiraceae bacterium
CCCGCCATCTCGCGGTATTTTTTCGGCGACATGCCGTATTCCTTGGTGAACGCACGGTAGAAGCTCGAGTAGTCGGAAAAACCGTACATCTGGCTTGTCTGCGTGATGTCTTCGCCCGCGATGATCCGCGTCCGGCAGGCCTCGAGGCGGCGCCTGGTAAT
The DNA here is from genome assembly GCA_946630765.1 of uncultured Lachnospiraceae bacterium. The sequence goes on from CAMOZF010000332.1 coordinate 162, forward strand.
GTACTGATGAACGGAAAGACCGGATATTTCTTTAAACAGATGCGAGAGATAATACTTACTTAAATAGAACGCGCCGGCAAGATCATCAAGCGAGATCTCTTCATCCAGGTGCGATTCCACATAGCCGACGAGTCGCTGGAACAGGCTGGAAGCTTCGGTTTCCTTGAGTTGAGTCTCGGTCTCGTAGACCGTGCGGGAAATCGCGAGCACCAGCTGGCGGATCATGGCCTGGAGCATGGTCTCACGGCCGAAACGGTTGCCCTCGGACTCGTCGATGGCGGAAAACAGCATCGACTGCAGGCTCTGGAATGCAGTCCGGTCCGGATGAAACACGTGACGGCTGTGCTGCCTGACCATCTCCGGAAGCCAGGCGTAGGCCGGTGATTCGCTCATGAGCTGGTCGAAGAAGGTGCGGCTCACCCAGAAAACGATGCGCCGGTACGGGACGTTGGAATCGAGAATGACCGTGTGATGCGGGGTTGAGGGTGGCACCATGATAATATCCCCTTCGCGAAGCGGGATCGAGTCCTTGTTGATCTCGAGCTTCACATCCCCCTCGAGGAAGAAATAGAATTCATAGTAAGTGTGAGAGTGGACCGGGACGGTCTCAAAATGAAGATCGCTGTAATAGAAGATCTCGAAATCGCGCGAGACCATGTGCTGACGCTTGGTGAAATCCGAACGAAGATATCTAGGCATAGAAAGACTCCTGAAGAAGCCCGATTGGGGCAAATCCGGCATTGTATTTTGACAGCAAAACTATTTTACCGCAAGATTTGCAATGTATGCAACAATTATCTCAATGCTTTTTTTATGATTATCGTGTATAGTGTAACCATACGAAAGGCAAATGATAAAACTGCCTTGAAAACATGATCAGGAGGACATCCTTATGGAAATGACATTACGTTGGTACGGCTCGAAGTTCGACACTGTCACGCTCGAGCAGATTCGCCAGATCCCGGGCGTAACCGGCGTTATCACCACCCTGTACGACACCCAGCCCGGCGAGGTCTGGAGCCGCGAGCGCATTCGTGCCCTGAAGGACGAAGTAGCTGCAGCCGGCATGCACATTGCCGGTATCGAGAGCGTTAACGTTTCCGACGCCATCAAGATCGGCAACGAGAACCGCGAGAAGGACATCGAAGCTTACATCGAGACCCTTCGCAACCTTGGTGAAGAGGATATCCATCTGGTTTGCTATAACTTCATGCCTGTCTTCGACTGGACAAGAACCGAGCTGGCAAGAAAGAGAGCCGACGGCTCGACCGTTCTGGCTTACACCCAGGCCGCGGTTGACGCACTTGACCCGGACAAGATGTTTGCTTCCATCTCCGGCGACATGAACGGTACTGTGATGCCCGGCTGGGAGCCTGAGCGTATGGCTCACGTCAAGGAACTGTTCGAGATGTACAAGGACATCGACAACGAGAAGCTTTTCGCGAACCTTGTTTACTTCCTGCAGCGCATCATGCCGGTCTGCAACGAGTATGACATCAAGATGGCGATCCATCCGGACGATCCCGCTTGGCCGGTCTTCGGACTTCCGCGCATCATCATCAACAAGGAGAACATCCTGCGCCTGATGGCCGCGGTCGATGATGTTCACAATGGTGTCACCTTCTGCTCCGGTTCCTACGGCACCAACCGCAAGAACGACCTTCCGGATATGATCCGCAGCCTCAAGGGCCGCATCCATTTCGCTCATGTCCGCAACCTGTACTTCCATTCCGATGACAACTTCGAGGAAGCCGCTCACCTTTCTTCCGACGGTACCTTCGATATGTACGAGATCATGAAGGCGCTGTATGACATCGGTTTCGATGGCCCGATCCGTCCCGACCACGGACGCATGATCTGGGGCGAGGTCGCAATGCCCGGCTACGGCCTGTATGACCGTGCACTCGGCGCAACCTACCTGAACGGTCTCTGGGAAGCGATCGTCAAGTCCGAGAAAGCCAAAGCGAACGCATAAAACGTAAAACGTAAACCATAAACAAAAACCAAATCATCCCACAGGAGGATATAACCATGGATTACAGTCTTGATATCAAAAACAAAGTCGCGGTCGTTACCGGTGCAGGCGGAGTCCTGTGCAGCATGTTCGCAGCTACCCTCGCAGAGCAGGGCGCTAAGGTCGCGCTGCTTGACCTGAACAAGGACAACGCAGAAAAGTATGCTTCTGAGATCCGTGCCAAGGGCTTCGAAGCCAAGGCTTACGGCTGCAATGTTCTGAAGAAGGATTCCCTTGAAGAAGCGCATCAGGCGATCCTGCAGGATCTTGGTCCCTGCGACATCCTCATCAACGGTGCCGGCGGCAACAATGCCCGCGCACAGACCACCAAGGAATACTACGAAGTCGGCGACGAGGACCTCGAGGGCATTGTCAGCTTCTTTGAGCTCGACCAGAGCGGTGTTGAGTTCGTCTTCAACCTGAACTTCATCGGAACCCTGCTTCCGACTCAGGTATTCGCAAAAGATATGATCGGCCGTGAGGGCTGCAGCATCGTCAACATCTCTTCCATGAACGCCTATACGCCTCTGACCAAGATCCCGGCTTACAGCGGTGCCAAGGCAGCGGTCAGCAACTTCACTCAGTGGA
>CAMOZF010000333.1 GCA_946630765.1 uncultured Lachnospiraceae bacterium
AAAGAAGGCTATGACGAAGGACGTAATGAGGGCCGCATCGAAGGGCGTAATGAAGGCCGAAATGAAGAACGCGAAAATCTTGCTCGTGAAATGATCAAGGCAGAAAGATTTAGCGAAGAAGACATAGCGCGATTTTCACATCTTCCTATCAAGCGAATCAAGGAACTGAAAGAAGAATCGTTCGTTAATTCCTAATTGTTTTACGTTGAGTAAGAATACGTATGGATAGTACGGGGGGGAGTTTTGTCTTAGAACAGCAGCCGGGCAGCTCGATGAGCTGCCCGGCTGCTGTTTTCAAAATAAGTACGAGTTATTATTGCAGCTTTGAATTATGTGTCCTTCCTCTCTCCGGTGCAGCAGTTCCTGCCTCTATGGGCTCTGTCCTTGTTTCTGTACATCGCGGCGTCTGCGCGGTCGAGCAGAAGATCAGGGCAATCGACGGGCCCCTTGTGGACGTAGACGCCAATGGCGATGTCGATTGCGGAGGCGCTCATGACGGCTTTAATTTCGGAAAGGTATTCCGCGGCCTGTTCTTCATTCATGTCCTCGCGGATCACGAGGAATTCATCACCTCCCATGCGGAAAGTGTGGTTCCGGTCAGAGTAGTTGATTAGGACCTCGGCATCGGGAATCGAAGTGAATGGAGACGCAAAACAGCAGGGCGCCTGTGCCAGGACCCGGCGCCGGGAGCGGAAGCGGATGCAGCAGGAGGCATGGGAGGATCGGGAATTTCGGTCAGGAGATCCGGAAGATCCGCTGAAGCTCCTCCCGCTCAGTTTCAAGGCCGATGTGAGTGTAGATGTCCATGGTGATGCGTATGGAGGAGTGGCCGAGAATCGTGGACAATGTCTTCATCTGCATTCCCCTTGTGGTGCAGTTGGTGGCGAAGGTGTGGCGGAAGGAATGGAAGGTGTAGCGCTTTCCGGGGTCCAGCCACCCGTCGCGGCGCATGCCGTCTATGATTATCCGCATGCTTTTGTCGATGTCGGACGCGTGAACGGGCTTTCCGGTTCCGGTGAGGAAGCAGAGATCCTCGAATCCCGGGAGAGGAGCGTATCCGGGGAGTGACCCGGCGCAGGATTGCAGAAGCTCGGACTGCTGCCGGAGGATGTCGGCGCATTCCGGAAGGAGCGGAATCGTGCGTCTGCTGGATTCGCTTTTGGGAGAGTCGAGGTAGAAACCCTTTCCGGGGCCGTAGGAAAGGGTGTGGCGCACGCATATGGTTTCCTGTTTGTAGTCGATGTCCTTCCATTGCAGGCCGAGAATCTCTCCGATACGGAAGCCTGTCAGAATGGAGAGACGGTATATGTTCCGATAACGCGAGGATTCGGCGCGGCGGATGAATTCGGTGAGCTCCGCCTCGCTGAAGGCGGACTTCCGGAGCAGAGTTGTCCTGCAGGCATGTGAACCAGATTCATGGGATTTACGCGTATGATCTGATGCTTGCAGGCGGTTGTGAAGAGGTCACTGAGCATGGAACGCACGGAGTTGACGCTGGCGGCGGTGAGACCCTTCTCGCTGATCCGGTTGAGGCAATCCTGAAGGAGTTCAGGAGTGATCTTCCGCAGGCGCATCGGGCCGAGATCCTTTTGAATATGGCAGGAATACATCTGCCGGTATTTGATCCGGGTGCTTTCCTAGATGGAGGCTTTAAAGGTTTCGAGCCAGACGTTAAACCATTCATCCATGGTATGGCTGGATTCCTTTCCGTAGATTCCGTTTTCCACCCGGTACCGCGCGTCGAGAAGGCCCTTCTCGGCATCTGACAGTCGGGACGCGTAGCCGCAGTAGGTGTGCCGGTTGTGCGAAAAACGCCACATGTAACGTCCGTCTTTGCGGTAAGTGATTCCCTTCGGTAGTTTTTTCCGGTTTGTCATGATTGTGTCCTCTCCTTTCCCGATTTCCTGATAAAACGATAAAATGGGAAGCTGTAATTCAGAGCCAAAATTTTGCATATCCGGAATAGAGCACCTGTGAATCGAGCGCTTGTGTCTGGAGAAAGATCTGCTCCTGTATATCATACAGTGTACTTCGGCCGGACTGTATGAGGAGAATGTATTTTCCGAAAGTCCGCATGATCTTATCAGGGCCGGGAAGCGGATCAGCAGCGGGGTATTGTGGAAAATGTATTTTACGAAAGTCCGCATGATCTCAGAGGGACTGAAGTATACGGAGACGTTTCGGGAGAGGTGATAACAGAGGCGGCCGAAAGTCCCTGGAAATATGGGGAGTATTAAATGGCATACGAAGTGGAAAAAGCAGAATTTTGAAAATGTTACAGAGGATTTTACGGGGCTTCCGGGGGCAGCTTCTGACACAGCTTCTGACACAGATTACGGCGCGTATCCGGGTCAAATTGACATTTGTCAGGTGTGAGGTTAAGATAAACAGACAGTCTGCGATGGCAATTTCGCGTCAGCAGTGCCATCAGGAACGGGAAAAAGAGTAATGGAGACTGATCATGGATCGAAAGAAGAACGCGGCGCGGAATGTGGGAACCTCGATTGCGGGGCAGCTTCTGAATAATCTGCTTCGCTTTGTGTGCCGTACGGTTTTTATTTATACGCTGGGCAAGGAGTTTCTGGGTATTTCCAGCCTGTATGCGAATATCCTGTCGCTTCTGAGCATTTCGGAGCTGGGATTTGCGTCGGCGGTTACCTTCAGCCTTTATAAGCCGTTGGCAGAGGATAATCAGCCCCTGATCTGCGCTTATATGAGCTTTTATAAGAAGGCGTACCGGATCATTGGCACGGTTATTTT
>CAMOZF010000334.1 GCA_946630765.1 uncultured Lachnospiraceae bacterium
AAGGCCGCGAAGTGGACCCATCCGGACCCGTTCGTCAGCATCTCCCACTTGTTCAGGGAAAAAAGAAACAGAATCACCGCCGCCGCGGTTCCTGCGGAGAGCCTGTGGTCCTCGCAGTATTTTCCGGCGATGACGGCCGAGAACGAAAGTCCCAGGGCCCCGAGCATCATGTCAAAGGTCGTGCTGTACCGGAACAGGAGCACGTTCACGATCCGTTCCGGGTAATTTGCGGGGATGCGGGTCAGGATGTCGCCGTGCATATAAGGCGCGAAACTCCGGACGTTTTCCAGATAGGAATTCACCAGCCGGATGTAATCCGTGTAAACCACGTTTTCCGTCGCGCTGCGGATATAGGCCGTAAGAAAAAGGAACCCGAACAGCGGCAGAAGCCGTGTGATCATTTTTCTGCCCATCGCGTTCCTCCTTTCCTTTCATCCTGTACATTCCGCGCAGTTTTTCAGTATATCACAGTTCCCGCCTTACCGGGTGGTGAATTCAACAATCATGGACAGGCGGTCCTTTCCGCGCTGCTCGGCGGCATTTTCCACGTAAAAGTTCTGTGAGAACATCAGCTCCACGATCTGCCTCGGCTGGGCCGTAATCGTAAAGGCGGCTTCATTGGTCCTCAGCCGGAACGCGTACTTTGTCGTCCCGCCCCGCTGGACTGTGATCTCCTCGTTTCCTCTCAGGTTGCCGGGGTACATGACCCGCATCGAGATTTCACCGCTTTCTCCCGTCATGATCCGGATGCGGGCGTTTTCGTCCATCCATCCGTCCCTGTAATAGCCGTAATCGACGCCGAGCTTTATGCTTTTGATCAGGTCCGTCGCGTCGGTGAAGCTGTTGTGCGCCGGGTCCTCCTTCAGGACGATCATGTTTTCGGTGACCTGTCCGAAATCCAGCATGCTGTCCACGTGCGTCACCCGCGTCCCCTGCCCCGTCCGCTCCGGGTCGAAGGTCTTGAAAAAGGTCTCCGCCGTGAAATCGCTCATCTCATAGCTGTTCCCGATAATCACGATTTCCTTTCCCAGAATTTCCTCGCCGTATCTTCCGAAGGTCACGTCGGCCAGGGAATTGTAGCGCTCCTGGTTCGGAAAAAGATAAATCTTCGGCCACGCGCCGCGGTAATAAAGCTGGGTCAGGACCGTGAAGAGGGCGGCGGCAGTCAGGACCATCGCCGGGAAGCGGTCCGCGATCCGGTAGCGCTGCTCGTCGGTCAGAAAATCGATCATCGAGCTGTTTTCCGGCGGGAGGTAGTGGTCGTTGACTCCGTAGGTCATATTGAGCATGCCGATCCGGATACCGTTTCTTTCCACGACCGTAACCTTCGGCGTGACGGCTTCATTCTCGTGGAGCCCCAGAAGCACGGCCTCCGGATGCATGTTCCAGTAGTTGATTGTATTGATGACGCCGTCGATATACTGATCCAGACAGTGGTTGGTTGCGCCGAGGATCACATTGAAGCCTGCGCGAAGCTCTGAATCCCCGAGATCGGTGTGTACGTTGAATTCCGGATAGCCGAGGTTTCCCAGCTCATTCCCGCCGAAGATCACCTCGTTGTTGACGACCTTCAGGTCACAGCTTTGAAGATCCGGCTGGATGTTGTAGAAAAGACGTTCATAATTGTAGCTCTGCTCCCCGGTCTGACAGATATTGCTGATTCCCTTGTGCATCAGCATGTCGCCGACAGCGAGAAGCCGAAGAGAGGTCGGTTCCACATAAACGGTTTCAGGCGGCGGTGTTTCGCTCTCGGTAGTTTCCGCGGGTGGCGCAGTTTCGGCCGCTGCCGAAGCGCTTTCTGATGCCGGCACGGTGTCTTCTGAGTCCTCCTCGAAAGGAAGCGTTTCTTCGGTGCTTTCCTCTGTCACAGAGGCTGCAGTTTCTTTCGAATCGTGGTTATTTGTCCTTCCGGCGATAATGATGATGAGTAAGAGAATAATCAGAAGAACGCCCGCGGAACCAAGGAGTATCACGGTGCTTTTTCGATTCATAATTTATGTTATCTCCATCCCTGAACTATTTCCCCTCCGGCAGCTTCAGCATCAGCCGAAGCACGTTCATCGCGGTCCGCTGAAGCTCGCCCCGGGTAATACCGTTCATTTTCCCGAGCGTTTCAAGAAGCGTTCCGTCGGAGCGGTACTTTTTGGCCATGTGGTAGCGGTCGCCGGGCATCAGGACGTCCACCTGAGCGCGGACGCGGTAGGCATTGTCGCGAAGAAGCGGAAACTCCGGACTCTTCGCGCGCTTCATCCACCAGTCGGTAATCACGAGCCCTTCGTAGCCCCATTCGTCCCGAAGGACCGTCGTCACGAGATCGTAATTATAATGCGACCACACGCCGTTGATCTTGTTATAGCTCGTCATGATGGTCCACGGCCGGGCATCCTTCACGACGATTTCAAAATTCCGAAGATATATTTCCCGAAGCGTGCGCTCGGACACGCGGGAGTCGTGCGTATTCCGCCTGGTTTCCTGGTTGTTGCAGGCAAAATGTTTCGGACAGGAGCTGTGTCCCGTGGACTGAATGCCCGAGACGACAGCGGCCGCGATCTTTCCGGACAGCAGCGGATCTTCCGAAAAGTATTCGAAATTCCTGCCGCAGAGCGGATTCCGCTGAATATTCATGCCCGGCGCGAGGTGGACGTCGATGCCGTAGCGGCTCATTTCTTCGCCGACAAGCACGTGAAGCTTCCGTACAAGCGCAGGATCAAAGGTCGAGGCAAGAGTCGTGCCGCAGGGAAGAAGAGAAGCGTAGCGCC
>CAMOZF010000335.1 GCA_946630765.1 uncultured Lachnospiraceae bacterium
CCCAGTATGCGCGGAGATCCGCCATCGCCTTGTCTACCTGCTCATCGGTCTGGAAACGCGAAATCGCCGCAACAGCGCCGTCTTTCTTGATGATGCCGGGCGCTTCCCACTTGTCGTCCATCGGATTCTCGTTGTATCCGAGAAGGAAGATGAAGCTCTTCTCTTCGCCCGGCTGAAGCGTCACCTTGATGTGGTGCGAGCCGATAACCGCGCCGCCGGAAGCGATGGAATTGTAATGTGTATTCTCTGCAAGCGCCTTCGGATCGCCGGTGCCGTTGTAGACGCCGATGAAGTCGTCACGCTGCGTATCGAAGCCTTCGATCGGGCTGTTAACCGTGTAGTATGCATAATGGTTTCTGCGCTCACGGTACTCGGTTTTATGATAGATCGTGGAGCCGATCACTTCAACTTCACCCAGGGACAGGTTCCGCTGGAAGTTCTCGCCGTCGGACTGCGCATTCCAGAAGCAGAATTCCACGTAGGAGTAAAGATCGAGGGTTTCTTCCTTGTCGCCGGTATTTTTCAGTTTCAGGCGGTTGACTTCCAGCCACTCATGAAGCGGTACAAAGGCAAGAAGATCCATCGCGATTGGGCCTTTTTCCGAGAAAATCTCGGTGTAGCCGAGGCCGTGATGACACTCATACTTGTCAAGCGGCGTCTTTACAGGCTGCCAGCCGGGCGTAAACACGGTATCGTTGTGACGGATATAGTAATAACGTCCGTTGGTGTCGCGGGGCACATCATTGTAGCGGTAACGCGTGATACGGAGCATCTTCGCATCCTTGTAGAAGCTGTAGCCGCCCATGGTGTTTGAGATCAGCGAGAAGAAATCTTCATTGCCGAGGTAGTTGATCCAGGGCTGCGGGGTCATCGGGGTTTCAATAACATACTCGCGGGCCTGGTCGTCAAAATGGCCAAATTTCATGTCTTCATCCTCCATCTTGTCTTTTCGTCCTGCAGTTCATAGCGAAGCTGCAGGTTTTCTTTCCCGGAATATACAGGTCCATTTTTCCGGTTTTATCACACTGAGATACATTGTACAAAAAATTTAAAACAATTTCAAGACAGAATATACATTTTTCACGAATATTTACAAAAAAACCGCAGGCGATTTGCCTGCGGCTCCTGAAAAATATGGAGTAGACGGGAGTTGAACCCGTGTCCGAAAACCCCTCCACCGAACTTTCTACCATCATAGCTTATCTATTTTTATTCCCTCAGGCCTGCGCCGGTAAGCAGGAGAGGCCCTTTTGGTAGCTTCATGAATCTTGAACAGCCGCAAAGCTTAAGCCGCCCAGTTCCCCGTAAAGTCGAAGCCCGCCCCCCGATGTACGGGAACACCGGCGCGGACTGCCGCTGCAATTAAGCAGCTGCGTATGCTAAATTATCTTCAGCGTTTATATTTAGTTTTCCGGCTTTTTGCATGGTCCGGTACATGGATGGCTTATCCGGATTCAAAGTCCCCGTCGAAACCGGTACTACCCCAGATTGCGAGATGCATCATAGCATAAATTCCGGAAAAAGTCAACAAATCCCAGCGCCTGATCCGTTTCAGCCTGCCTGCTCCTCTTCCGTCTTCGGAACAAAGCTCAGGATATAGGCGGAAAGGCTCATGTTTGCCGCCTTCGCAGCCTCCATCAGCTTCTGCTTCTCGCCCTTTTTCACAAGAAGCGTCACGCGCTCATAATGATCCTTCTTGTACTGGTTGTTCATGATCATCTGGTGATAGGCCTTCATTCTGCGCTCCTGCTCGGCCTGCGCGCCGGTCTTCTCCTTTTTCACCTTCTTCGATTCGGTCTTTTTCGTTTTTACGGTTTTCGCCATGATTTCACCTCCTGAAAACGGCTATAAAAACAGTTCAGCAACAAATACAATGACACAGCAGGACACGGCCACGGGAAACAGTCCCGCACCGAGCCAGGCAAGAATCAGCCCCGCCGCGAGCGCCAGAAGCCCCGAAACGGGCGACCCGGTCGCGTCCATGATGGCCGGAAAGGTCATCACGGCAAGCGTCACATACGGCACATAGTAGAGAAAGGACTTCAGAAAACGGCTTTTGATCGGCTTTCTGATCAGGGTCAGCGGCAGCACGCGGATCAGATAGGTCGTCGCCGCCATGACAAGAATATACACAATGGTTCTCATGCTGCGGCCTCCTCTTCTTCCTTTACAGGAAAGAGAAGCGCTGCCCCGCCCGCGATCAGAACCGTCAGGATGATGGTTCTCGTGCCTTCGGAAATTCCGGAAAGCACCGGAATTCTGGAGAACAGAAACGACAGCAGGAAGCCGAGAAGCACCGTCACGAGAACCACGCGGTTTTTCTTCGCCGGCGGCACAATGATCGCGATGAACATGCCGTAAAGCGCCACGGAAAGCGCCTGAACGACGGACTGCGGCAGAAGATTTCCTGAAACGATCCCGAGAACCGTTCCGGAGGACCATCCGATGATCGGCAGCAGGTACAGGCCGTAGGCGTACACCGGTTCAATATAGCCGGGTTTCGAGATCATCACGCCGAACATTTCGTCAGTCACATCGAAACCGATCAGGAGCCGGTGCCGAAGCGGCAGGTCCGGGGAAAGATGCTGCGACAGCGCGCAGGACATCAGAAAATACCGTGCGCTCGCGACGACCGTCATCAGCGCCATCATCAGAAAGCCCGAATTCTCGGCGATCACGACAAAGCCCGCATATTCTCCCGCGGATGCATTGACAAGCACGCTCGAAAGAAAGCCCTGAAAGGGATTCAGCCC
>CAMOZF010000336.1 GCA_946630765.1 uncultured Lachnospiraceae bacterium
ACGCAGGGCGTGGTCGTTACATGAAGAAGGTAGGCGTCCGAGCCGGAAGAGGTAATGCCGGCCGCAAGCGCGTTTTCATACATGTATGAGGAACGGCGGGTATCCTTGCCGATAACGATCCTTGCTGCTTCGCCGTTATGCTTTTTCCTGTAGTACCAGCCGAGGAAGCGTCCTGTCATAAATGCATGCCATGCGGTCAGGTCCTTTCCGGCCTTTCCGCGGAAACCGTCAGTTCCAAAATATTTGCCCATAAGAAAATCCTCCTTTTCCGAGGAAGTATTATACATCAGTTTACTTTTTTCTGTCAATTTATTTTTTACATAATTGTTACGGATTCGGTAAGAAATTATGAAATGAGGAATCCTCCTTTTTGGGGGAGCTTCCTGAGTGCCAAACTGCCTGTTGAAAACCTGTGCCGCTTTGAGGTATAATGTGGAGCGAAAGACAAGAGGTGAATGACTATGGCATTTGACGGAATTCTTCTTCGCGCGCTCCGGGACGAACTGGAGAAAGAGCTTCATGAGGCCCGGATCAGCAAGATCGCGCAGCCCGAAAAAGACGAACTGCTTCTGACCTTCAAGACAGGAAACGGCCAGAAGCGGCTTCTGATGTCCGGAAGCGCTTCTCTTCCGCTGCTGTACCTGACGGAGGAAAACAAGCCAAGCCCGATGACCGCGCCCGGCTTTACGATGCTTCTTCGGAAATATATCGGCTCCGGAAGACTGCTCCAGATCCATCAGAAGGGCCTGGAGCGCGCGCTGGATTTTGAATTCGAGGCGCTGGATGAGCTGGGCGATCTTCGGAGGCTCCATCTGATCATCGAAATCATGGGCAAGTACAGTAATATAATCTTCACCGACGATCAGATGGTGATTCTGGACGCGGTGCGGCGGATTCCCCCGACCGTAAGCTCCGTCCGGACCGTGCTTCCCGGAAGAGACTATTTTATCCCGGAAACGCAGGGGAAGCGCGATATTTTCTCCGAGAGTCCGGAAGAATTCCGGGAGAAGCTTCTGGATACCGATACGCTGAGCCAGGCCCTTGCCGCACATTACACGGGCCTTTCCGTGCAGTCGGTATCGGAGCTGCTCTTTGAATACGGCTTTGACGGCTCGGCCTACATTTCCTCCCTGTCCGATCAGGAAATCAGCCGCTTTACGGAGGCGGTTTTCAGCTTCCTCCAGCGGATTGAGCGGCAGGAGTTTGTGCCGGAAATCGCCGAGAAGAACCGTGAACCGCTGGCCTTTTCCGCGATGGGGCTTCCGTCCTACCGAAATTCCACGGATCCTGCGGTGCAGGTTCGGCGCTTTCCTTCCGTGAGCCGGATGCTCGAATATTATCTTTCTCAGAAGAATACCGCCGTCAGCATGCGTCAGCGCTCTTCTGATATGCGGAAGACCGTCCAGAACCTGATCGAGCGCGCCTCAAAGAAGCTGGATCTTCAGAAGAAGCAGATGCAGGACACCGAAAAAAGGGAGCGCCTGCGGCTTTACGGAGAGCTTCTTCAGGCCTATTCCTATTCGCTTCCCTCCGGTGAGAAATCCGTCACGGTGCTGAACTATTACACGAATGAGGAACTGACGATTCCGACAGATCCGGAGCTCTCTCCTTCGGAGAATGCCGTCAAATACTTCGACCGCTACGGAAAGCTGAAGCGGACGGCGCAGGCCCTTGAAAAGCTGATTCCGGAAACCGAGGACGAGCTGCAGCACCTTCGGGAAATCATTGTGTCGATTGATCTCGCGCAGGACGGCGAGACGCTTTCGGAAATCCGGGAAGAAATGGCCGAGGCCGGCTACAGCAAGCGGATTTCGCAGAAAAACGGGCGGAAAGCATCCAATAATTCCGCCCCCTTCCACTTCCGCTCCTCGGACGGCTTTGATATCTATGTCGGGAAAAATAATCTGCAGAATGACCGGCTGACCTTCCGCTTCGCCGAAAACAGCGATATATTCATGCACGCGAAGAAAATGCCCGGTTCCCACGTCATCATCCGCACCGGCGGTCAGGAGGTGCCCGACCGGACCTATGAAGAAGCCGGTGCGCTTGCCGCCTATTTCTCCTCCGGCAGGGACAGTGAGAAGGTGGAGATCGATTATGTCGACAAAAAGCAGGTAAAGAAGCCCGCCGGCGCCCGGCCCGGTTTTGTCGTCTACTATACGAACTACTCTCTTATAGCAGTTCCCGACATCTCCGGAATTGAACGTATTTCCTGATCCGTATTTCGATTTGACAAGTGATTCTTTTTCAGGTAGAATAATATGATGTCAAGGTCAAAAGCCGTTCCGACACGCATGCTTGCATGCTGGTGGAGGAAAAGGCTCTTTGACCGCTCTGAATGGAGCACGTAGTGGAGATTTATCTCCACGATAGTGCGGAATGCAGGCGCCAAGTGGGAGTGCGCAGCACGGAACTTGGCGTGACATACCTTTTGACCTTACCATCATAATATAGATTATATACGGAGGAAATTCTTCCCATGAATACCAATCAAAAAAAATGGCTGATTACGGCAGGCGTTTTCGCGGCCGCAGTTATAATGAGCGTGCTGATCGGACTCCTGATTAACCGGATGACCGGAAGCAAATTGCCCGACGAATCCGGGAAACCGGAGATTGCCGCATCTGATCAGACTGAAACCGACGAGACGGCACCTTCGGATGAGACCCGTTCGGATGAGAACCCTGCGGACGAGAACCCTGCGGACGAGACGCCCGCGGAATCGGATGCAGAGCCTGCTGAAACAGAGAGC
>CAMOZF010000337.1 GCA_946630765.1 uncultured Lachnospiraceae bacterium
CTGACAGCTTCCGGCGGACCCTTCCGCGGATTTACAAAGGAGCAGCTGGAAGCCGTGACCGCCGCAGACGCGCTGAAGCATCCGAACTGGAGCATGGGAAAGAAGATTACGATCGACAGCTCCACGATGGTCAATAAGGGTCTCGAGGTCATGGAAGCGCACTGGCTCTTCTCGGTGGATTATGATCAGATCGAGGTTGTCGTGCAGCCGCAGTCGATCATCCATTCCATGGTCGAGTTCGAGGACGGCGCGGTCATGGCGCAGCTCGGAACGCCGGATATGAAGCTTCCGATCCAGTATGCGCTGACCTATCCCACGAGGAGAAAGCTTCCGGGGCCGAGGCTTGATTTTGCGGCGATCGGCAGGATCCTTCTTGAGAAGCCCGATCCCGAAGTCTTTGAAGCGCTGAAGCTGGCCTATGAGGTCGGAAGACGCGGCGGCTCTGCGCCGACCGTCTTTAATGCGGCAAATGAATGGGCAGTCGCGCGATTCCTCAGCGGAGAGATCGGCTATACGGGCATCATTTCGTCGATCCGTAAGGCGCTTTCCGAAGTCGCATTTATCGAGAATCCGTCGCTTTCCGGGATTCTTGAGACAGAACAGGCAGTCTATGAGGTGCTAAATTGTCAACGGTAGTCAGTATCATCGCATTCATACTTATCATCGGTATCCTGATCTTCTTCCATGAATTCGGGCATTTCCTGCTGGCCAAAAGAAACGGGGTCGGCGTCGTCGAATTCTCCGTCGGCATGGGCCCGAAAATGTTCTCGAAGGTAAAAAACGGCACGAATTTTGTTGTGCGCTGGATTCCATTCGGCGGCTACTGCATGATGCTCGGCGACGAAAGCTTCGTCCCGGACCCTTCCCTCGAGGGAGAGAAGGTGGACATGGACGAGGAGCATGCGTATGCCAATAAATCCGTCTTCGCGAGAATGTCGATTACGCTTGCGGGACCGGTGTTCAACTTTGTGCTTTCGATCATCTTCTCGATCATTCTGATTGCGATGATCGGCGTGACGACGACGAAGGTGCAGGACATCGTGCCGGGCTACCCGGCGGAGGAAGCGGGCCTTCAGGCCGGCGACGAGATCGTGAAGCTGAACCACACGCGCGTGCATCAGTTCAAGGATATTTCGATCTTCATGTCGCTTCATAAGGGCGAGGAGATTGAGATCACCTATAAAAGAAACGGCGAGAAATTCGTCACGACCATGGTGCCGAAGCTTTCCGAGGACGGCTCCTACATGATCGGAATCTACGCCAGCGCCAGAACCCGGGATCTGAACTTCTTCCAGGTGCTGGGATATGGGTTCGCGGATTTCAAATACAATGCCGGTGCTGTTGTGAAAAGCATCGGACTGCTCGTTTCAGGAAATGCGAGCCTGAACGACCTTTCGGGGCCGGTCGGCATGGCGGGTATGGTCAATGACCTCGTGACCGAGGTCGAGGAGGATACGAAGGAAGAGAACGGCTGGGTGACGGCCTACTGGATTTTCATCAATCTTCTGAACTTCACCGCGCTGATCTCCGCAAACCTCGGCATCATGAATCTTCTGCCGATTCCGGGACTGGACGGCGGCAAATTCCTGTTCCTTCTCGTGGAGGCGGTGATTAGAAAGCCCGTGCCGAAAAAGATGGAGGGCATCATTACGATTGCGGGCTTTGTGCTTCTGTTTGGCTTAATGATTGTCGTATTTTTCAATGATATCCGGAAGGTTTTCTTCCTGAGAGGCTAATGATGAATTATCGTGAGAAAACACATGTGGTGCGCATCGGCGACCGCCTGATCGGCGGCGGAAATCCGGTGCTGATCCAGTCGATGACAAATACAAAAACCGAGGACGTCGAAAGCACGGTGCGCCAGATCCTCGCGCTCGAGCAGGCCGGTTGCGAGATCATTCGCTGCGCGGTTCCGACAATGGAGGCCGCGAAGGCCTTCCGTAAGATCCGGGACAGCATCCATATTCCGCTGGTTGCGGATATCCATTTTGACTACCGGCTGGCGATCGCCGCGATTGAAAACGGCGCGGACAAGGTGCGGATCAACCCCGGCAATATCGGCTCGAAGGAGAAGGTCCGCGAGGTCGTGCAGGCCGCGAAGGAACATGGAATTCCGCTCCGGGTCGGCGTCAATTCCGGGTCTCTTGAGAAGTCGCTTGTCGAGAAATATCACGGCGTGACGGCAGAGGGCCTTGTGGAAAGCGCACTGATGGAAGTCGCGGCCGTCGAGGAATGCGGATACGATCAGATCGTTGTCAGCATCAAGTCCTCGGACGTACTGATGGCCTATGACGCGCACCGTCTGATTGCGGAGAAATGTCCGTATCCTTTACACGTCGGCATTACCGAAGCCGGCGGCCTGATCCGCGGAAACATCAAGTCCGCGATCGGTCTCGGGCTCATCCTGAATGCCGGAATCGGCGACACGATTCGTGTGTCACTGACCGGCGATCCCATAAATGAAGTGGAGTCCGCAAAGCAGATTCTCCGGACGCTCGGCCTGAGAAAGGGCGGGATTGAGGTTGTTTCCTGTCCGACCTGCGGACGCACGGAGATCGATCTGATCGGCCTTGCCGGAAAGGTGGAGAAGCTGACCGAAAACTACCCGGATCTCGATCTGAAGGTCGCGGTCATGGGCTGCGTCGTGAACGGCCCCGGCGAAGCCAGAGAAGCGGATCTCGGGATTGCCGGCGGAAAGGGCGCGGGCGTCCTGATCAGGGGCGGCGAAATCATC
>CAMOZF010000338.1 GCA_946630765.1 uncultured Lachnospiraceae bacterium
CCGGATATCCTCTTTATAGCGGTGATAGAAATCGCTGCCGACGTGATTCGGATAATGGATATCGTCAAAGAATTCATAACGTGCGCCCTCCGGCAGATGCATAAACTGGTGCATCTCCCCGCGGGTTCCGTCCGCGTTCAGATAGTGGATTTTCCTCGGTCCCTTTGCCGATCCGGCATCACCGTAATCGATCTGTACCGGACTTTTTCCGCCCTCGTCGAAGGCACCCTCTGCCTGCGCTGCGCTGATCGATCCGCCCCACAGAAAATTTTTCGGAAAGCTCATGATGATTCCTCCTGCTTCCTGTAATTGAAAACGCCTGGTTCATTTTTTTAAAACAGGTCGTTTGTTTTCTTTTACCAAGAATATCATATCGGCTTTTTTCCTGTCAATTGACTACGGAAAAATGTTGCATTCAATCACGCAACATGTTGCATTCCGGTGGAGAACTGTGCTATACTTCTGTAGAGTGAATGCCTCTTTCGGGAAAGGAGCCGCTGATGTCGAACGAAAAGAAAAAGTCATTCCGTAAAATCGCAGCCGAACTGTCGCTTTCTCCGGCCACGGTCTCAAGGATCGCCGGAGGCGTTGGCAGCTACTCGGAAAGCACCAGAAAGACGGTAATAAACGCGCTTCTTCAGGCGGGCTACACCATCGGGGGAGAGACTTATGACGCGCCAAAGACCGTGGCAGCGGTGGTCACAGACCTGTCCAACGAAATCTACGCCGCCGTCCTGTCAGCGCTTGGCCGGTATCTTTCAAGGGAAGGCATCCTTCTGGAAATCCACATGGAAAGCCGCGACCAGCAGCCGCTGATCCGCCTTCTCGAGGAGCAGCACAGAGACGGGCTGATTCTGGTCGGCTCGCCGGCAATTCCGCTGGACACCGACAGTCTGATTCCTGCCGTGCGGGTTCTGAGCGCAAGCGAAGTGCGCTACTGCGGCGTTCAGTATACGGTTCGTTCGGACGAATACGTCGGTGGGAAGCTGGCGGCACGGGAGCTTCTGAATCACGGGGTAACGACGCCGGTCATTCTGAATACCCGGCATACGGACAGGGCGGATTCTCTCAGGATCAGGGGCTTCCTTGATGAATGGGCCGCTTCAGGCAAGTCGCCGGATTCGGTGTATATTCACGACGGAGAACCCTATAAATCCTCCTTCAATTCCGCGAGGGACATCATTTCCTATCTGCTCGCGAAGGAGCAGCCCTTCGATGCGGTCTTTGCCTGCAGTGACTGGCGGGCGTACGGAGCCCTGATCGCCCTGAAAAGCCTGAATGTTTCCGTCCCGGAAGCGGTCAAGGTCATCGGGTTTGACGGCAGCCGTGTGTCCCGCTACTCCGAGCTGCCGTTTTCGACGATTCAGCAGAATCCGGACCTTCTTGCGACATATACTTTGCGGCTTCTTCTGCCACTAATAAAGGGCGCTGTGCCGGAGAAAGAGACGCTTCTTGCGCCGCTGCAGGTACAGCACGGACTCAGCGTATAGCATCAGATGGAATTGTAATATGAAAGAAATGGAGATCAGACAGTGCTAATTTATTTTGACATGGACGGAACTTTAGCGGACTTTGAAGGCGGTGTTCGGGACATCTGCGGGATCGCAGCTGCGGATAAAGATCATCCGGATGAGGCGCAGGATGCGCGGATGTGGGAAGGCATACGAAAAGCCGGAGATTTTTACTACCGGCTGAAGCCGCTCCCGGGGGCGGTCGAGCTGTTTCAGAAGGTCTATGAGCAGTATGGAGACGACTGCCGGATCCTGACGGGCATACCGAGTGAAGGCCGCGGGATTGTAAGCGCAGTAGCGGATAAAAAACGCTGGGCACAGGAATATCTGGGGCCGAAGGTGATCGTGATTGCCTGTCCCCGCAAGGAAAAACAGTTCTATGCAACGGATGATGACGGCTCGAACGTCCTGATCGACGACCTCAAAAAGAGCATACGGGAGTGGGAGGCCGACGGCGGAACCGGCGTTTTATTTACGAACGCTGCCGAGACGGAAAAGCTGCTGAGGGAGAAGGATATTTTATAATACGACGGAAATACGATGATTATTCATAACAGACCTGCTTTTTCTTATGACTTTGAGCGGCTGAACATGCTCTGGGAGAAATATCCGCAGTATCATGAAAAGACGACCTTCGCCACAATGGAGGAACTGATCCCGGAACATGAATCCTGGCAGGAGGATTTTGAAAGCCTGCGGGAAGAATATATGGCCGGCGGCTATGACCGCTTTCTGGTCCAGCTGTCGTGGTCGGATCTGCCGTACCGCTATGAAACCGGGAAGCTGATCGAAAAGGCCGGGCCGCTTCCTGAAAACGCGTACGTGGCGCACTTTATGGCCCAGTTTGAGGGCCTGGACACGGCGCACTATGCCTGCTTTATCTTTCCGGAAAGCTATATTTCGCAGTTCTTTGTCGTCATGGAGGTCTGTAAACGGGCGGAAAGTCTGACGCAGATCCGGAATCTTTTCCCGGACGAAGAGAAGGGGCATTATCTCGCGGTCTTTGACAAGAAGAATCTGGACGATGTGCTGCTGATGTTCCACCTTCTGTACAGCAGTGCTTCCGAGGAGCTTTACGGCGGCTATTCGCTGTATGAGTATTCTTTTCCGTGGTATCAGAATCATCTGACGGAGAACGGCACCGTTCTGCGCTCGCCGTACCTTCCGGAT
>CAMOZF010000339.1 GCA_946630765.1 uncultured Lachnospiraceae bacterium
GGAAGAATCCCTGATCATCATCATGGATTAGGTGGAAGGGCAGCCGCTCTCGGAGACGATCCGGGAATCCGGCCCGCCGAAAGAGAAAGCGGTGATCGAATGGGCGAAGCAGCTCTGTGATGTCCTCTGCTACCTTCACACGAGAAAGCCGCCGATTATCTACCGCGACATGAAGCCGGGAAATATCATGCTCCGGCCGGACGGGAAGGTGATGCTGATCGATTTCGGGACCGCGCGGGAATTCAAGTCCTGGAATCCGGCCGACACTACCTGTCTCGGAACGGTCGGCTACGCGGCGCCTGAACAGTTCGGCGGCATGGGGCAGACGGACGCACGGACGGATATTTATAATCTCGGCGCGACGCTTTACCATCTGGTGACCGGGAAGAATCCCTCCGAGCCGCCCTATGAGATCCGGCCGATCCGGGAGGAAAACCCCGCGCTCTCCTCCGGGCTGGAGAAGATTATCGAGAAGGCGGTGCGGCTGAATCCGGACGAGCGCTACCAGAGCGCCGAGGAAATGCTTTACGCGCTCGAGCATTTTGAGGAATATGACGCCGGGTTCCGAAAGAAGGAGCGGAGGAAATTTTCGCTGTTCATGGCCGCGTTTTCCTGTGCGTTTCTCGGGCTGATTCTCGGTGTTGGCCTTCAGACGGCGTCCAGGGTTCTTTCGAGGCGAAACTATGATGCACTTCTTCTTCGGGCCTCGACCGCCGTGCGTTATGAGACGAAGCTGGATCTTTACCGCGCGTGTATTGAGGATTTCCCCAAAATGGCGGGCAGAAAGGATGCTTATCTCGGCCTGATGCGCGCCTGTAAGGAGGATGACTTTGTGCTTTCCCTTCAGGAAGCGGAGCTTATATCGGGGCTGATCTCGACGCATGCTTCCGAGATCCGAAGGGCCGGGCCCGATTATACAGCGGTTTATTTCGAGTTCGGGAAAATGATCTGGTACTACTATGACTACGGCGAAAATGCGCGCATGAGCCGGGCAGTTTCCGCGGTTCCGTGGTTTCGGGAAGCGGCCGAAAATGCCGCTGATGCTGATGAAAATGCCGCAATGGCCAGGGTTTATTACGAGATTGGCGTTTTCTGCCGGGATATCGTTGCGGACATCAACGAGGGCAGCGACAGGGGAAAGTACGGGCCATTTTTCGACAATCTGGACACCCTTGTCCGGGCGCTTGGCGGCGCGCCCGATGAGGCTGAAATCGTGCGGCTGGAGCTTCTGGAGCTGGCACGCGCGGCCATTCAGCAGTACGCGGTGAAGTTTCGAAGGGACGGCGTGACGGAAGAAGCGCTGCGTGGGCTTCTTCAGGAGGTTTCAAAGGATCTTTATGCGCTGACGGCCACATCGGATCTGACCGCGGAGAAAAGGCGAAAATCCATTGAGCTTCTTCCCTCGGCGGAAGAGATGATCCGTTCGGCCTATGCGGATCCTGAGGAGGGTTTATGAATGCAGAGCTGATGCGGCGTCTGGCAGTGCTTTTCTATCTCCTGTCGGCGGGCTTTTTCTGCCTGTCGGCGGTGCTGTTTTTTACACTGGACATTCGGAAAATCTTTCTTCGGCTGACGGGAATTTCCGAAAAACAGGCGGTGCGGCGGCTCCGGGCGAGAAATGAAACGAGCACAGAGCCTGGCGGCTTCTTTCTGGAAAAATCGGCGGAGTATCTCGCGTCGGATGAAATTATCACATAGGAGATCGGGGATGAATAAGAGAATCATTTTATACAGAATAATGGCGTTTCTCGCGGCACTATGTATGATCGTGTCGGCTTTTCTCGGCAGCGCAGCGGTGAGCTATGCGGAAGCAGGGGAAGGGACGGAGAGGGCGGAGGAAACTATGGCGGAGTCGGAAGAAGGCACGACTTCAGTGAAGGGCTCCTCGGAAGAAGACATGACCGACGGCAGTTCTGCGGCGGAGGAATCCGGCGGGGTTGATGCTAAGGAATCACAGGCTGAGGAAACGTCTGCTGAGGGGACATCGGCTTCGGATGATCCGTCGGAGGAGCCGTCGGAAGAGGAATCGTCGGCACCCACGGCCGATCTGCTGCCGCCGGTGATTGAAAAGCTCCTGCCATTTATCGAGGGCATGGAGGATGCGGAAGAAGTTCCGGAAGATACGGTCTTTTCAGAGGATGTCCCGATCCGGATCCGGGTCACGGAGCCGGATGAAGGGCTTTCCTCGGGACTTCAGGAGATCTTCTGGCAAATCCTGTGTGACGGCGAGGAAACGGACAGTGGATCGATTGACGTCCGGGCGGAGAATTCAGATGAAGTTATCGGAAGCTTTGAACAGGCGCAGGCCTTTACAGTCAGTGCCGAAGCGAATAACAGTAATCATGTCCTTGTCCGCGTGACAGCCCGGGACTGCGCGGGTAATGAAACCACGTCAGAGCTTCCGCTGAAGATCGATATCACGCCGCCTGTCGTCACAGCTTCCTTTGAGCCTTCGGCGCCCGGCAGGGGGGCGTATTTTTACGAAGGGCGCACGCTGATTGTCACTGTCCGGGAGCGGAATTTCGATCCGGCGCGTGTCGGTATTCGCGCTGTCTGTACGGAAGGCGTGTCCGTCCCCGAAGCCGATGCGTGGACCAAATCCGAAGTTGAAAAAGCCGGGAAAGAGGCAGATGAGAAAGAACCGGACGGGGAAGAAACGCCCGGAAAAGAAGAC
>CAMOZF010000340.1 GCA_946630765.1 uncultured Lachnospiraceae bacterium
CCGATCCGGATCGGCGAGATCGCGCATGATTTCCGCTATGAGCCGAGCGGAACCCTGAAGGGCATTGAGAGAGGCCGTCATTTCTGTCAGAATGACGCGCACCTTTTCGTAACGCCCGAGCAGATCAAGGATGAAGTCGCGCGTGTCGTCAAGCTGATTTTCGACGTTTACGAGGATTTCAACATCACGGACTACCGCTGCGTTCTGTCGCTTCGTGACCCGGAGGATAAGGTCAAATACCATCCGGATGACGAGATGTGGGAGCATGCGGAAAGCGCGCTCCGTGAAGTGCTGAAGGAGATCGGCATCAACTTTACCGAGGAGATCGGTGAAGCGGCCTTCTACGGACCGAAGCTCGACGTGAATGTTCAGCCCGCTGTCGGCGCGGAATACACGCTGTCGACCTGCCAGCTTGATTTCTGCCTGCCGCAGAAGTTCCAGCTGACCTATACCGACCGCGACGGCTTTGAGAAGACGCCGGTCGTTCTGCACCGCGCGATCCTCGGATCGCTGGACCGTTTCATGGCCTACCTGATCGAAGAGACACGGGGCAAGTTCCCGGTATGGCTTTCACCGGTTCAGGTCAAGGTGCTTCCGGTTTCGGATAAGAGCCTCGACTACGCGGAGAAGGTTTATATGGCCCTTCGCGAGGCGAAGATCCGCACCGAGCTTGACGACCGCAACGAGAAGATCGGCTACAAGATCCGCAGTGCCCGTCAGGAGGACAAGGTTCCCTACATGCTGATCATCGGCGAGAAGGAAGTGCAGGAGGGGACGATTTCCGTCCGCGACCGCGCAACCGACCAGACGACTGTCTTCAACCTGCCTGATTTCCTGGAGAAGGTCAAGGCGGAGATTGCCGCGCATAAATAAGTGCCGGATTGATAAAAAATTACTTGACATTAAGAGCCGCCCGTGTTATATTACATAGGTGGCTTTTTTATGCCACAACCGAAGACAGCAGGTGTCGCTAAAGACGTAAGGAGAAAACGCCTGCCGAGGTTTATAAAATCTTTTATGGATTTTTGCGGCCTCGTGTGTCTACACGGGGTTTTTCTTTCTCCTTAATCCGGGCCCTGCCCGGGAAAATCTTCGAAGAAGGAGGGTAAGTCATTGGCTAAGATTGAAGAGAAGAAGCCGATCGTTCAGGAAATCGTTGACACGCTGGACGGTGCACAGACCGCAGTGCTTGTGGACCACAGAGGACTCACGGTTGCTGAGGATACCGAGCTTCGGAAAACTTTAAGAGATGCCGGCATTCAGTACAAGGTTTACAAGAACACCTTTATCCGCTTCGCCATCAAGGGTACAGCGAATGAAGCGCTTGATCCGCTGCTGGAAGGCCCGACCGCACTTGCAGTTTGCAAGAATGACGCTACCGCTGCTTCCCGTGAACTCGTAAACTTCGCGAAAAAGCATGCGAAGCTGGAGATCAAGGGCGGTATGGTAGACGGCAGCTACTGTGATCCGGAAGGCATCAAGGAAGTTGCGAACATTCCCGGAAGAGAAGTTCTTCTTGGAAGACTTTTCGGAAGCATGCAGTCTCCGATCGCGAACCTTGCTCGCGTTCTCAAGCAGATTGCAGATCCGGACGGCGGATCGGAAGATGCCGCTCCGGCAGAGGCATAAGGTACGGCCTCAATCATTTTTTCTATTAAATCTAAACGGAGGAATTTAAAATGGCAAAGTTAACAACAGCTGAGTTTATCGAAGCGATCAAAGAGTTATCTGTTCTTGAACTGAACGAGCTCGTAAAGGCTTGTGAAGAAGAGTTTGGCGTATCCGCAGCAGCAGGCGTTGTCGTAGCAGCAGGCCCGGCAGCAGCAGCTGAAGAAGTTGAAGAGAAGACCGAGTTCGACGTAGAGCTGACCGATGTCGGCCCGAACAAGGTTAAGGTTATCAAGGTTGTCCGTGACGCTACCGGCCTCGGCCTGAAGGAAGCGAAGGACGTTGTTGATAACGCTCCGAAGATCGTCAAAGAGCAGGTCAGCAAGGCTGAAGCTGAAGACCTCAAGGCGAAGCTTGAAGAGCAGGGCGCTAAGGTTACTCTTAAGTGATTTTAACTGTAAAAAGTTCTGTAAAAATACGGTCCGTGTTTTCACACGGGCCGTATTTTTGTGCTATTTTTTTTGAATCAGCGGTTTTCCGCGAGGCGCTGAAGAGACTCCATCGTCATCGGATAAAGCGCGTTCATTTCCGCGTGAACATCCTCCAGAGGCTCTGCGCAGCTCACCCAGTGCGAACGGAGCATTTCCTCAGAGACCTGGTTCAGCTTATATACGCCGATATCCGAGAAATCCTCCGGGAAATAGGTGAAGAGGTATTCGTTTTCCACCGCGCTGATCCGCGTGCCCTCGCTGTCCTTATAGAGCGTGATCTTCGGCATCATGCCGAGCATATTGATCGTCATGGCCTGCAGAGACACAAAGTTTCCAATCGAATAGTAGCAGAGCGCGGTGTTGCCGTTCCAGGCGGTGATCCATTCATTTTCCTGGATCGTATGCGTGTGGGTGCCGATGATCAGATCCGCGCCGAACTCGGTGAAAAGGCGCGCCCATTCTTCCTGCTTTTCATTGTGGTGCAGGGAATACTCGTCGCCCCAGTGCGGAAAGACGATCACGAAATCGGTATTCTGATCCGCCCAGGCAATCTGGTCCGCGATCCGGT
>CAMOZF010000341.1 GCA_946630765.1 uncultured Lachnospiraceae bacterium
CCTCCTTTTGGATCTTCTCCACCGCTTCCTGGCCGTTGGCGGCTTCGATCATACGATATTCTGCATCCGACAGGTAGATCTTCAGCGCTCTCACGATATCCTTTTCGTCATCACAGATCAGTATGTTCACCATGCCGTTCTCTCCTTATGCATCTTCTGCCTATAGTATAATCATCCGCCGCTTAAGAAAAAATCAGCGAAGTGCTTAAGATTTCCTTAACTTTCCCTGTATGAAAAAAGAACCGCCGCTGCATATGCGCGAAAAGGCGATCCTTCTTTCTCCGTATTTGACTGTTTTTTGGAACGCTTTTTTCGCTTCTTTAGGTAGACAGCAGCTTGTAAACCTCCCTTTTCGAGAGTCCGCGGTCTTTTGCGACCCGTTTCATCGCTTCCATGCGCTCCATGCCTTCGTCAAGGTACATCTGCAGATGCTCCTCCAGGCTCATCTTCTGAAATGCCGCCTGCTTTTCCATCATCAGCGCCTCCGCCGAGCGGCCCTCGACGACAAGCACATATTCTCCGCGGGGACTTTCCTTTTGGAAGTTCTCGACCGCTCCGGAGATCGTCGTCCGGAAAATGTTCTCGTGAAGCTTCGTGAGCTCCTTGCAGATTGCGATCTTCCGGTCGCCGAGCGCCGAAAGGAGATCCTCAAGCGTCTGAAGAAGCCGGTGCGGCGCTTCGTA
The DNA here is from genome assembly GCA_946630765.1 of uncultured Lachnospiraceae bacterium. Next base: position 684 of record CAMOZF010000341.1, read on the forward strand.
GAAGATCAGCGTCGCCGTATCATTTTTCAGGTTTTCGAGAATGGTTTTCCGGTCCTTCTTGTCCGGCGGCAGGAAAGCTTCAAAGCGGAAACGCCTCGTCGAAAGCCCCGACACGATGAGTGCCGTAAGACAGGCGCTCGCGCCGGGAACCGCGCTGACCTCGATGCCCTGCTCGATGCATTTCTTCGCAAGCACCTCGCCGGGATCGGAAATCCCGGGCGTTCCGGCGTCCGTAATACAGGCGATATTCTGCCCTTCAAGGAGCTTTCCGACCAGTTCTTCCGCCTTATCGTAGCGGTTATATTCATGATACGCCGTCATCGGCGTGTGAATATCAAAATGGTTCAGCAGCTTTATACTGTTTCTGGTATCTTCTGCCGCAATCAGATCCACGGACCGCAGGATTTCCACACAGCGGGCGGTCATATCGCCAAGGTTCCCGATCGGTGTCGCGCACAGATATAATTTACCCGCCATGATTCTTCCTTTCCTCAGTGTCTTCCGTCATGATAAATCTCCCGGATCTTGTCCGTGTATTCGCCGTCCGGCCCCTGGATCACCACCGGCGGCTCCGTCACGAGTGAATTTCTTCCGCCGCGGATGCCCGAGACCAGCACCATCGTGGCGTTTCTTTCGGCATTCGGATGCACCATGATCATCCGCTCCGGCGCAATCCTTTCCTGCTGCATCAGCGACAGAATCTCCGGAAGCCTTCCCGGACGGTGAACCATATAGAAGCGTCCCCCGACCCGAAGAAGCCTTGACGCTTCTCTGAGCACATCTTCGAGCGTCAGAAGGATTTCATGCCGCGCGATTGCGAGGCTCCGTTCCGGATTTTTGATGCCGACATTGTGCTTCATATAGGGCGGATTGACCGTGACGACGTCAAAGCTTCCCTTCGGGAAAAGCACCGACGCCTCCTTCACATCGCCCGCGATCATGCGGACGTGATCCGAGATCTGGTTCAGCGCCACAGACCGGCAAGCCATCTCCACCATGTCCTCCTGGATTTCCAGGCCGGTGTAATCTCCGCAGGCATACCGTGCGTCCATCAGGATCGGAATGATTCCGTTTCCGGAGCACAGATCCAGTATTTTTTCTCCCTCGCGGGCTTCTGAAAACCATGCAAGAAGCGCCGCATCCACACCAAAACAGAATTTCTCCTTATTCTGTATGATTTGATAGCCGCGCCTCCCCAGATCGTCCACCCGTTCATTCTCGCGTAGATTCATCACTCAGTTCCCGTATCAGGTATTCTCAGGCTTCGTCTTCTCCGCCGGTTTTCTCCTTTTCTTTTCGGGGCGTTCCGGCTTCGCATTATTGTTCTCGCCGTTATTATTTTTCCGCTTTTCCGGACGCGGGCTCCGGTCATTCTTGTCGCCGCGCGGCTTTCTGCCGTTCCCGTCCTGCGCGTTATCTCTGTCCTGCCCGTTCTGACGCTTCTTTCCCGCCGGCTTCGGGCCGTCCTGTTCCTTCAGGATCTCCGGATCCAGCTGTTCCAGCTCCTCCTCGGTCACAATACCGTTCTTTCTCGCACGCTTTCCGGGCGCGAAGCTCAGCTCGTCCACGCGGTAGGTGCGGATTTCCTTGTCCTCGTCCCGTTCGCCCGTGAACAGCACGCTGACCTCCTGCTTCAGCACATTGACTGAAGAAACCGTCCCGAAAAGGCCGTCCGAGGTGCGGACGCGGGAATTGATGTCCGGCATCTTCGCGTTCAGATATTCATAGGTGTCCTCCTCATTTTTGAGGCAGCACATCAGTCTTCCGCAGATACCGGAGATCTTCGCCGAATTCAGCGACAGGTTCTGTTCCTTGGCCATCTTGATCGATACCGGCACGAAGTCCGTGAGCCAGGTCGCGCAGCAGAGCTCGCGGCCGCAGATGCCGACGCCCCCGAGAAGCCGGGTCTCGTCGCGCACGCCGATCTGCCGAAGCTCGATTCTCGTACGGAAAATGCCCGCGAGATCCTTGACAAGCTCGCG
>CAMOZF010000342.1 GCA_946630765.1 uncultured Lachnospiraceae bacterium
TGCCGATGTTCTTTGCTTCTTCGATCACATCTCCGACTACAGCGCTAGCTGTGGGCAGTTTACCCGCGCCGCTTCCGTAAAACATGGCGTCGCCGAGCATGTTTCCGTGTACGAATACCGCATTGAATACGCCGTTGACAGCGTACAGCGGGCTCTTATGGCTGATCATGAACGGAGCCACCAGCGCCCAACATTTTCCATCCTTCATGGAACTGGTCCCGAGAAGCTTGACAGAGCGGTTCATCAGCTTGGCGTACATACTGTCTTCCGGTGTGATCGCCCGGATGCCTTCGGTCGGAATATCTTCAAAATCGATGAAGCCGCTGTAGGCAAGAGATGACAGAATGGCGATTTTTCTCGATGCGTCGAATCCGTCAACATCCGCGCTCGGATCTTTTTCCGCATAACCCTTGTCCTGTGCTTCCTTCAGCACCTCGTCAAAGCCCGCGCCTTCCAGATCCATACGGTACAGCATGTAATTCGTTGTTCCGTTCAGGATACCGGTCACCTCATCGATCACATCCGCTGTCAGAGATTCGTTGATGGCACGGATGATCGGGATACCGCCGCCGCAGCTGGCCTCGAACATGAAGTTCACGTTTTTCTCTTTTGCTATGTCCATAAGCTCCGGTCCGAACTTTGCAACCATCGCCTTATTGGAAGTGCAGGCGCTCTTTCCGGCGAGCAGAGCCTTTTTTACAAATGTATGTGCCGGCTCAAGACCGCCCATCACTTCAACGACTATGTCCACTTCCGGATCATTAAGAATGACATCAAAATCGTGAACAAGAACTTTTTCCACCGGATCTCCCGGGAATTCGCGAAGGTCAAGCACATATTTGATGCGGACAGGAACTCCCGCGCTTTTATCGACCTTATCCTGATTTTTCCAGATTACTTCAGCTACGCCGCTTCCAACAGTGCCATATCCCAATACTGCAACGTTTACCATAACGATTACCAACTTTCTGTCTGATCTGTATACCCCTGACCCGCAGGCAGGTTCCTGTCCGTGTCTCGCGAACATTTGTCATTCCAGCGCGGTCTGCGTACTGCAACAATATAACACATTGCTCTGGCAAAGTCCAGTATTCTAGCGAACCTTCTTTGTGTTTTTCATATTATAAAACAGCTCCAGAAGATTGAACCGCGCCAGAGGCGAAGCCCCTGTCCATTCCGTCCCCGTTTTTCCCGAAAGGAACTTTTCAAATTTCTTAAGTTCCTTCGGCCGGACCGTCTTTTTGTCGATCATATAGCCGCTCTTCTTTGTCGCGAACAGCACATAATGTGTTTTTGTCTCGTAAAGACGGATGATGGAGGAATACCGGATCTCTCCCTTTTCGCGGAGGGATTCCGTTCGGAAGGATTCCTTTCCGAAGGTATAGCGGACGCGGACCTCCTGTCCCTTCAGCGCCCTGGAGATCCTCTCGGCACGCTCGGCTCCCCGTATATTGCCTGAGGTAAGCACAATGGCGCCAAGGACCATGAGGACCACGCCTCCGAAGTTATTCAGGTAAGCGCCTCCGATCAGCATCGCAAGCGAGACCGCGGCTTTAATGATCCGCCCTGTCACGCCGAAGGTATCGTACACCGCATCCTCCAGCGCGCGAAGCGTATCCTTGTTATACACGATCTCAGCAGTAAATTCATTCATACATCATAGCCTCGTTTTTCATTTTTCTGATAACGCTCAGTCAACGCAGCTTCTGTTTTTGCGCCTGCATCTACTCGCCTTCTGAGAGCACTGCCGCGGCAAAGGGCGGGAGCGTCAGAATCTGCTTTTCATAGCTGACCTGTTTTCCGCCTGTCACAAGCACGCCGGCCAGCTGAAGAGGGGTATATTTTCTGCGCGTCAGCTTCACTGTCTGTTCTTCTTCCGATGTATTGACCGCGATCAGCACATCCTTCAGCTTTTCTTCCGGATCCGTCCGCCGGAATACACAGACCTGGTCTCCCGACAGCTCATCGATCACTTCCGTTTTTCCCCGGGCGATCACAGGAAATGCATTTCGCAGCCGGATCGCGTTTCTGTAGTAGTTCCATATGGAATAAGGATCAGCCTGCTGCTCCTGCACGTCAGGGAACTGCATCTCCACCGTATCCATGTCTGCAGGCCCGCTGCACATCCCCTCACTGTTCTGAGAAGACCAGTACATCGGCGCGCGCTTGTTCTCATCCTTTCCGGAACCCTTCATCCCGATCTCTTCGCCGTAATAAATGAAAGCGTTCCCGGTCATGAGGAGATTCAGCCCGCCGGCGAGCTTGATCCGGTTCCCTTTATCATACAGGTAATATCCCGCGCTGCGCGCCATGTCGTGGTTCGTATAGAAAGGAGCGTTTACGCAGTCTTTGTTATACGAAGCATACATCTCCTCTTCTTCAGCCAGCGCCTTTGCGAAAGCGGAAGCCTTCGCGGAGCCGCGGACCGTCTGGCAGATCATGCCGTCCGCCCCGGAGAACCGGAAGTCAAACAGTGAATCGATTCCGCTCTTATAATACTCGGCATATACGCTCTGGTTCTCCCACGCTTCCCCTACAAGATACGCCTCCGGCGATATCTCCTTCACCACGGAATCCAGCCAGGACAGAAAATCGATGTTTTTTGCCTTATCGCCGGTATAGTACGATGTTACCGCATCCAGACGGAACCCGTCCACACCTT
>CAMOZF010000343.1 GCA_946630765.1 uncultured Lachnospiraceae bacterium
GGCGGTCTATCCGGATCTGACGGAGGAAGAAAAGAACGCAATCGAGGAAAAGAAGAGAAGACGGAAAAGGATTTTTTTAGGTATTGCTGCCGCAGTCGTCCTTATCGCGGCGGCACTGGTCTGGATCTACCGGATTCCGATTCGGCTCTCCATGGTCGACACGATCGTCCTGGAACTGGACGGAAGCGAGATGACGCAGGAAGTCTTCCAGGAATGCGACGATAATGCCGCGAGGCGGTTCCATGAGCTTGCCGACGGAAAGCCATACCTCTGGAAAAAAGATACGGAGACACAGCGTATCTCCGTGACGTGCGATAAAGCAGTCTTCCAGGAGAAAAATCCTCAGGTCTGGATGCAGTACGCCTTGACGGGGCCGATGTGGCTGTATCTCAGCACTTTGGATGAAAACGGGGATGAGACGTATATCGGTCTCTTTTCACAGACGAAGGATATAGAAAGTGCCGGATTGGAGGGGGAGGACTTTTTCGTGACTTTTACTGATGCGTGCGCGAAGCGTCTGGGGAACGTCCTTTCTACCGAAGGAATAAAAGTCCGATTCAGTTTTGACAGGGAGGAGCACATGACAGATTGTACTTTACTGGAAGGATGCACGGTCGGCGACGGAAAACGGGTCCGTATGTCGGGCGACTCCGAAGATAGATTTTCATTGCCGTATGCGCTTCTGACGGATCTGCTGACAAGCGCCCCGTCACCGGAAGGTTTTTTAGTCCAGACGGAATGGGAGATTCGCTGGGAGAATCCGAATACGACGCTTTTCCCAGGAAAGAACCAGAGGAAGGAGAAGGACATCCCGGGAAGGACGATCAGTCTCGAGTACAGCTGCTCCTATGCTGATCCGGCAGAGGAGGATGGCTATGATCCCGATGCGCTCGGCTTCCAGGGCATTCTGAAGAACCGGCTGGACAGTCTAGGAATCCCGTATGCGGTCGGGGTTCCTGTGTACAAGCCGGACAGGTATGTCGTGAAAGTGCCGACCGGATCCGTACAGATGGAAGAACTTGAATCGCTTGGGGAGGTGGCATTTGCCGACATGCAACTCGGGAGCCGAAATGCGATTATGTCCGCATGTAAAAAAGCGGTGGTGGACGAGGCGGAAGACGGGACGTTTCGGTTTGGAATCACCATATATAAAGATTATAGAGAGAAGTATACGGACATGCTTCAGAGTATTGCGAGGCAGGCAGACCCGAATGTATACCTTTATTTAAATGGGATCCGGATAGCCCGCTGCCCAGCCGCTGAGGCGATAGAGGATTTTGCAGCGGACGACATAATCTGGTTTGCGGAATGGGAGAATACGATGCATCCTGCGATGGATGCGGGAACAGTCGGTTTCGCGCGCTTTATTGCCGTCGCGAAATCAAAAAACCCTCCGAACAATTATTCCTGGACTGGCAGCAAAGAGCTTCGGGATGAGGATGGAAAGATCATTTATTTCCCGGAATCGGAGCTGGTCCCGGAATATCGGTTTCAGGATAGGGAATGGGAAGATCTCGTGGGCGCCCTTGAAGAGAGCGGCGCTGCGGGCGCAACAGTGCGTGTCGGATCTTACAGAAGTCTGTTTATACACGCACACGGAATCGAGCTCAATCAGCCGGAAGAGGCTCTGGCACCGTATCTTGCGTATCTTGCGGAAAATATGCAATACTTTACGGACGGAACCCTCCAGAGTGTCAATATATACCTTAATTCTGGCACAGAATGGGACCATGACGATACTTATGTCTCACTCAAATGGCAGAATGACATTATGACCGGCGAGCTAAAATTCGATGAAACGTTCGTCAGCTATGCGGAAAGCGATGAAATGAAGGCATCCCTGAAGAAGGCATACACGGAAGCTGCCCTCAGTTTCCCGTAAGATCCCGCCACCGCTTCTCGCTGTTTTCAGAAGAAAGATGGGTCTTGTACAGGTAGAAGTTCTCTTCAGAAAGCGCCATGTTTTCCGCCTCAGTAAGAAGATACATCATCGGGTCCTTTGCTTCCATGAAGCCGCAGAAAAAGCGGTCGAAGCCGGCGGAGGGATCGAGCGGAGGAAACCCGCAGTCCCTGAGGATTTCTGTAAGCCGCGGAAGATTGATCCGGTGTTCTGTCGGTATGCGGCTTTCCTTCCCAAAAAACAGAAGAAACGACAGGAAGGTCGTGCGGTCGAGGTCCAGCTCGCCGCGCAGCACCTTTCTCAGGAAATTTTCTCCGCTGCGGCCTATCTGATAGGCCGCTTTTTTATTAGCCGCAGCGAAGGTGATGTCTGCCTCCGCTTCTTTTTTCTCTATGAGATCTGCATAATACGAGATTACCTTCCGGTCCGGAAGACGGCGAAGAGATGGATCCCTGTGCCGGAGCGCGTCGGCAAGTACGTGCGCCTCCTGCGCATCGAGCGCGCGCAGGTCGCCGTAGTACTCCAGCTGGATCTCCAGCCAGTCGGTCTGTGTCGTTTCGAAATAAAACTCCTGATATGTGCGGTAAATCTCGCCGAAAGAAAGGGGACTCTCCTCAATCATGGAGACGGATTCTATCGCGCTGTATTTCTTACGGCTCAGCGCGGTCCGGACGCGAAAGACTGAAAGGTATTCCAGTGCAGCAGTGCGGCGTCCCGCCTCCAGTGCGCCGAGATAGTTCTCTTCCTTTGTTTCCAGATAA
>CAMOZF010000344.1 GCA_946630765.1 uncultured Lachnospiraceae bacterium
TCTTGCGGCCGTGAAGGACGCTGACCGGGCGCTTCTTCGGCTTCACGATGCGGGAATCCCCGCGGTTTGCGTCGGGGAAGTGATCAGCGGACATCAGAAGCTCCTGCTTCGCGGCGACGAGATCCGTCACCTGGAACGCCCGGCCCAGGATCCCCTGATGCGCCTTCCGAACTTTGGCTGATCATTTGGAACCACAGGAGGAACGATCCATGCATATTGTTTTACACGAGCCCGAAATCCCGAGTAATACCGGGAATATCGGCCGGACCTGTGTGGCGACGGGGACGGAGCTTCATCTGATCCGGCCGCTCGGCTTTTCCCTTGATGAGAAGAATCTTCGGCGCGCGGGGCTCGATTACTGGCAGGACCTGAAGCTTCACGTCTATGATGATTTTCAGGATTTTCTGGAGAAAAATCCCGGCGCGCACATTTATATGGCGACCACAAAGGCGCATCAGACCTACGCGGACGTGCAGTACGGACCGGACGATTATATTATGTTCGGCAAGGAGACGGCCGGCATTCCGGAGGAGATCCTTGTGGAGCATGAAGCGGACTGTGTGCGCATTCCGATGCTCGGGGACACGCGCTCGCTGAATCTGAGTAATTCCGTCGCGGTCATTTTATATGAGGCGCTTCGGCAGCAGGAATTCTCCGGCCTTTCAAGGAACGGAGAACTGCACCGACTGAACTGGAAAAGCCGGGAATGACTGCAGAAAATGCCGCAGCTCCCGGACTTTTTTCGGATTAAGGGCGGCTAAACCGTCGATTTTCAGTATTTATTCGCTTCGGCGATTCTGTTATAATAGGCCGAAATTGAAAACTTATATTTCACTGAAGAAAGGGTGATGAACATGCTGGATGTATCTCATGTCACGAAGAAATACGGAAAAAACGCAGCGGTAAACGACGTCTCGTTTCACCTGAATCCTGGTGACGTCACGGTGCTGCTGGGACCGAACGGCGCCGGAAAATCGACGCTGATGAAGTCGATCATCGGTTTCCTGAAATATCAGGGAGAGATCAAGGTCGGCGGATTTCCCAACAAGTCCGTCGAGGCGCGGAGAATTCTCGGCTATATTCCGGAGATGCCTGCGCTCTATCCGAATCTCACCGTTTCGGAGCACATGGAGTTTCTGGCGCGCGCCTACAGAATGAAGGATTACAAGGCGCGGATCGACCTGCTTCTCGACCGCTTCGAGCTTTCGGACAAGCGGAAGAAATTCGGCGACGAGCTGAGTAAGGGCATGCAGCAGAAGCTGAACCTGTGTCTCGGGCTTCTTCCGGATCCGCAGATGCTGATGCTGGACGAGCCGATGATCGGTCTGGATCCGCATGCCATCAAGGAACTGAAAAATGTGATCGATGAGATGCACGAACAGGGGAAGACGCTCCTGATCTCGACGCATATCATCGACAGTGTGGACATGCTCTGGGACCGGACGCTGATCCTGCAGAACGGTGTGCTTCGGGCAAATGTCACGAGATCCGAGCTCGAGGACAGCAGCCGCACGCTGGAGGAGCTTTTCTTCGACGTGACAGAGGGGCTCAATAAGGAGCATATGTCGGAAGCGCCCGCAGCGGAAGCGGAAGACGAGACCACTGATCAGGGGAAAAAGGGCGGGCTCTTTTCCCGCAGGAGGTAAGGGATGAAGCTGTTTTTCTATTACGTCCTTCATACCTTCAAGAATCAGCTGATCAAGCTTTTCAAGTCCTGGGTTGTGGTCTTTATCCTGGCCTGCGCGCTTTTCGGCGGAATCATCGGCTTCATCGGCGGTACGATCGGAAGCCGGATCAAAGACGCTTCCGAGGAAGGCGATCCGACAGCGCAGATTGAAGAGATTCTCGAAGGAGAGCAGGAGAATGAAACGGCGCCTGCGGAGACTCCGCCGGAAGAAGCGGAGACACAGGAAACGGACGATTTTGAGTTCTTCGGCCGCCGCATCGAAGGCCTGACAAAGCTTTCCGTAGTGGAGCTTGCGATCTTCTTTGTCATTCTTTTGATTCTGGTGATGGAAACGCTGAGCGCGGACAACAGCGGGGCGAAAATCTTCCTTCCGGCCGACGTGAATCTTCTGTTTCCGTCGCCGATGAAGCCGCAGCGCGTGCTGATGTTCCGGCTCGTGACAAAGATGGGGCTTCTTGTACTGCTGTCTCTTTATATGTTCATCCAGATGCCGAATCTGACGATGAATCTCGGGCTTCCGGTACCGGGCGCGGTTTCCATCATCGTGGCATGGGGACTTCTTCTGCTGTTTTCAATGCTTCTTCAGGCTTACCTCTATGCGTTCTCGGCAAGCCGTGAAGGCCGCAAGGCCCGGATCAGCACGACCGTTTATGTGATCCTCGGCGTCATCCTTTTAGGCTTTGTCGCCGCCTACCTCACGAACGGCAGGAAAATCGGCCCGGCGCTTTCCGCGTATTTCAACGCGCCGCTGACCCGCTTCATCCCTGTTGTCGGCTGGCTCAAGGGCTTCTGCATGTACATGATCGAAGGAAACTACCTGATGGGCGGGGTGCTGCTTCTTCTGTTCCTCCTCGCATCGGGCGCGCTTCTTCTGATGATCAGCCGCATGAAGTCGGATTTCTACGAGGACGCGATGTCCAAATCCGAAGAGATTGCCGAGCTTCAGCGCGAAGCAAAGGAATCGGGAGCCA
>CAMOZF010000345.1 GCA_946630765.1 uncultured Lachnospiraceae bacterium
GGGACTGACAGAGGCGGAACTCGATGAGATCTGGCAGAAGAGCCTGCACAGATCAGGCGATTATGCCGACTACGGAAACATGAAGAAAGCGCTTGCCCCATATCTGAAGCGCTGGACAGGAGATGAGCAGTCATGAAATGCCCGGGTTGCGGAGCGAATCTGGGACTGGAAGATCAATTCTGCCCGTATTGCGGAACCGCCAATCCACACGCGCGGCAGCATCAGGCGGAGATGCAGAACTTCCGGCATGAATTTGAAAAAACGAGAGACCGGGTGGAAGAGCGGGCCAATCGCTTTGCCGGCTTTGCGGTCCCGCTTACCATTCTCGGAATCGCGGTGGCGCTTCTGATTGCGTCTTTGATTTTCACCATGAACGCGTATCAGATCGGAAAGTCCATACGGACAAAACATCTTGCCGCTCAGGGTGCCGAGCTTCGCGCAAGAATTGAGAACGCTCTGGATGAAAGGGATTACGGCTTCATCGAGGCGCTTTACACCAATCAGGATCTCTATCTCCTCACGTCTTCTTACGGAAACAATCAGGTCCTGAAGGACTATGACATGATCTTCCGGGCATGCGAGTATTATGAATGGGCGGAGGCCACGATCGCCGATCTGCCCGGGCGAAGCGGGTACCGGTTTTCCGCCGAGAGAATCAGGGAAACCTGCGAATACCTCGCGGACAATCTCCACTCACTCTACACGCTGGAGAACAAGAACTGGTACGATGAGAGCTGCCGGACTGCAGATAAGCTGGAACAGCTGCACATGATCCAGGGACAGATGTCTGCGCTGCTTATGACCTATGCGGGTTTTTCCGAGGAGGAAACCGCAAGGATTCCTGACCAGTCGGAAGAAAAACTGCAGGAAATCCTGATCGGAAAGCTCTCTCAGGGGGAAGCCGCACAGACTGAGGAGGGCGCAGAATGAAAAAGAAAAGGAAGATGTCCGCCGGAAAGGTCCTTGTTGGTATCGCCACGGTGCTGATTCTCCTGATTGCAGCCACGGCTGTGATCGGAAGTGTGTCCGAGATCCGGGACGTTGTGGATGCCCGGCGATACCTGCCGAGAGAGGAATCCATCCGTTACAGTATAGCCAGAGGGGAATACTACACCGCGCTCGGCAATGTCCGCGAACTGGAAGCTTGCGATGTGCAGCTGACCGGAGCGACAGAGGAAGCGAAAGCGGTCGCGTACTATTATGATGCTGCGGTTCTGTGTAAAGCCTATGAAAAAACGGGTGATACAGAGCAGGCGGAGCTTCAGCGCCTGCGGATGCAGCGCTTTGCCGCAGCTGCCGGAACGCTCCGGGACCATCTGAGCAAAATCGATGCGCTTCTGGAAGACTATTGAAAGGGACACAGGACGGAACAAGGGAAATAAAAAGGGACTGCCTCCGAAGCGAGACGGTCCCTTTGCCCTTAAATATTCAGAAATTGTCCGGATGGGAAGAATCGCGGCGGTGCTCCGCGCTTATCCCAGCAGGCCGATGATCTCCTCAACGCATTTTTCCAGCCCCAGCGACGAGGTGCAGATCATCCGGTCGTAGTTATGGCGGTCTGCCCATTTCCGCCCCGTTACGTATTCATAGCTGGTCCGGCGCCGCTTGTCGGTATCGTTGATCCTCTGAAGCGCTTCCTCTCTGGAGCAGTTCAGTTCACTGCAGACCCGGTCAATCTTGAAGTCCGTATCCGCGTAGAAGAAAACATGAAGCGCGTTCGGGTTATCTTTCAGATAGAAGTCGGCGCGGCGACCGGCAATGACACAGTTCCCTTCTTCTACCAGCTGAACGATAAATTTCCCCTGCTCACGGAAAATATAGTCGGCATCCTCGTTCTCGGTTTTTGCCAGCACGGGGAAAACTTCGTGGAAAATGTTTCTGCGAATCGGTTTATCCTCGGTAGCGGCGACATAGGATTCGGAAATCATGAATTTATCCGCTATGTGAGCAATCAGCTCCTTGTCATAGAATTTATAATTCATGGCGGCAGCGACCAGTCTGCCGACTTCGTATCCGCCGCTTCCGTATTCGCGGCTGATCGTCACAATGTTTTTCATATGGCGACATCTCCTTTTCCTGTTTTAATCATTGACTGATGTTAATCTGATTTTATCAGGAAACTGCGCATTGGTAAAGAGTGTTTTTATTCACATCTGAAACATTGTACAAAAGCAGTATTCATGATAAAATGCTGAAAAAGACAGAAAACGGCAGGAGGAAAACGAATGATTTACAGAAGAGTGATCGCTGCGGGCCTTGCCCTGGTTGGCAGCGCCGTCAGCCTGGTCCTGTCAGCCGCCCATACCAAGAAGGATCTGATCGATGTCCGGCGTGAACAGCTTGATGCCCTGACAAAAATGAAGGAACGCAGAATGTCCAGGCTCGCTCATGGACTGGAAGAATATCGGAATACTCCGGGCGCGGTGCTGCTGGATGTCCGGGAGAAGGAAGACTACGACGAGGGTCATATCCCGGGGAGCGTCCACGCGGATCTGCGTACGGTACAGTTTCGTCACGAATCGCTGGACACACCGATTTTCCTCTACTGCTACCGCGGCACCAGAAGCGCCATGGCCGCCGGAATACTGCGTGAGCACGGTTTCATGAACGTGAAGGACATCGGCGGGATCGACTGGTATACGGGCGACCTGGAGCG
>CAMOZF010000346.1 GCA_946630765.1 uncultured Lachnospiraceae bacterium
CCACATCTTTCGCAGTAAACAGCCTCTCTTCTCATCAGAAAATCAAGCTGCCGGGGTCATCCCAGCGGCTGTACAGATGTCCGTTCGGGCGGAGGATGGCGTACTTCATATCGTCGATGTTGCCCTTGGACATGCAGTTGTCGTCAATCACGGTAGACACACCGTGCACGGACCATTTAATAAAGCCGAACGGGAGCCTCGCAATCTGTGTACCGTTTTTCACAATATACTTTCGGATCGCAATGTACTTTTCTTCCGCAAGATTGTGCTCAGCAAGCCACTGTGCCTGTGGTGTATCGCCGTCGGCGTACATCCTGCGGAACGTGATCTGATCGAAGCGGTGCGCGTTCGCCCAGGTAAAGTATTCTTCCGGTTCCATATCGGAGAATTCATCCGTAAGATTAATCGATGCGCGCGTCACGAGATTGTATTTTTTCGCCCACTGCTGTACTTCATAGAAGTCCCGTTTCGCCTTGCGCGGCATACCGATGACGGTCGCGTTCCGATCGGTATCAAAAGAACTGATGGAAAACGAAATCGTCGTCAGGCCAAACGTGGCCAGCCAGAGAATATCTTCCTCATCCAGTCCGCTTCCGGTAGTCTGGAGACTGATATTATAAAACGGGGTACGAAGATCCTGATTGGCGAACAGCAGGCGCCGGATGAATTCGGGATTCTGCTGCGGCTCCGTGTCGCCGGTAATGATCATGGCATTGCATCCGTAATCACGGACGAACTGCATCCGGTTTGTATAGGCCTCCGGCAGCGGCAAATCGTCGTCGTCAACAATCGACTTGCCGTAGTTTTCGCAGTGCATTCTGGATACACAGAACGGGCATTTGTTCCAGCACTTCGGCGCCGGAACGACAATAGACAATGACTGAATGTTTATGGTTCTTCCTCTCTTTCTTCTACGCGGTGATTGTGCATCAAAATAATCATCCGTCAATCACAATCTTCTCAACCAGAGCATTCATGATCGCTCTGGTAAACTCTTTATGTTCGTCTTGATCCATGTATTCCGTATCGGCATGGAGCTTTCCGTCGTCTCCCCAATACAGCGCCCATTCGCCGAAGCCGACATTCGGTGCCGACCATGACACAAGGATGCCTCCTCGTGGACACGCTTCCAGGCTTGCCGGACATACATTGTAGATTTCCACCTGATAGTCGTTCATATCAATAATTATATCATCGTCCTTTCCGTACTTCCTCGAGGTTTTCTGGAGGAATCATCCAGGTCAGGTTTCCGTTTTCGATCAATACCGCGCATCCGTTTTCATGAAACGTCCCAGTAAACAGACCGTTATGATACTGGCCCGACGGTATGGTTTTGTCACCCGCATCAATCAGGTAAGCGCGCCACCGATAGCGTCTCCCAGGTTTCAGGTCTTCATGTTTCATAATATGTACCACAATATTCACAGCACTGACCGCCTGACACGGGGGCGCCGCAGTTTGGGCAATTACCGAATTGCCTTATTTTGCTTCGCCTATTAAGATATTCAAACTGCTTGTTTGTAAACTCTGATGGTCCGTCAGACCACAAGGTGTCTGGATCGCATGGTTTACACCTGCTGAGAACGAGTTCTTCCAGCTCTTTTTGTATCGCGTCCGCGACTGGGTTGCTTACGGCGTCGTTCTCTGATGAGTCCAGTTTGAACAGGTTTTTGATCAGCAGGAAGATAGAGCTCAATACAGCCGGGGCAGCAAAGGCGAAGATAATTCCACACAGAAGATCGGCAGCCATCACTCATCCATCAGCTTCATCTTGTAGCAACCGTCTTCAATCTCGGCAATTCTGAATCCGAGATTGTTATAGAGCGAGACGGCCTCCAGATTGTCGGCCTTCACCCACAGCCAGTCGGCATCGTAGTTGCGTTCAAGGACACCAATCATCCTTTTGGCGTATCCGCGTCTGCGGTAGTCCTTGTGAACGTCAAGATCGTGGATACAGTGATCCGTTACGGAACACCGGGCGATAGTCCTGTCGTTGCCTTTGATACGGATTTCAACCGTCATATGTTCGTACGGGCTGCTGTTATACATCGAATCATTCCTCCATCAGCACGCCGCAGTTTGGGCATGCAACCCATTGTTGGTCCGCGACATCGGCGCCGTACGTTCCGTATTCGATGCCGTAGACATGTCTTCCCTTGCCGCATTCGGAACACTCCCATACCGGATCGCCGCCGGGTGTGCACCAGCCGTGAGACTTCACCCATCTGCCGGTCTTTCGCTCTTCGCAGAGATTATCGATCACGTCGGCAGCCTGCGCCATCAGCGTATCGGTACACGACAGGTCGTCCTTCATTTTGCAATTCGTGCACGGGCCGCAGCGGCTGGCACAGTTTCTCAGCGTTTCGGCAAGCTCATCAGGGGTTATCGTTTCGTATATCATATCTTTTCGATCTCCGTTTTGGAAATAATATCCGGCTCGTCGAACAGCACCTGTCCGCTCTTCCACTCAAAGAGCAGGCACTTGACAACGATCCTATATAAATGGAAGTTTGGATCATTCAGGAACTGTGCGTAGTTTGGTTCTTTGAATCTGACCGGGTCGGTAAAAGCGTATAGCCCAAAGTCCTCAAAGTGGATCTTAGGGTTTGTTCTGTTTGTCCCGTCGCGATAGAAAAACGGGCCGTG
>CAMOZF010000347.1 GCA_946630765.1 uncultured Lachnospiraceae bacterium
TCATATTCCTTCGGGAATTCGCCGCCGTACACTTCGCAGATCTTCTGTGCCGCCTTCTGCATATTCCGGACCCGCGAATAATAGCCGAGTCCCTCCCAGAGCTTCAGAAGCCGTTCCTCCGGGCAAAGAGAAAGCGATCGGACGTCCGGATTCTCCGCGATGAAGCGTTCATAATACGGCCGCACGGTATCCACCCGGGTCTGCTGAAGCATGATCTCCGAAACGTAGACATGGTAAGGCGTCGGGTCCGTTCTCCAGGGCATATCTCTTTTTTCTCTGAGAAACCAGTCCGAAAGGAGCGCCCTGCATTTCTCCATTTTGAGAAAGATCAGGTCTTCCGGTTCCATTTGTTCATATGCAGGCACATTCATTGCAGTATCATACCACATCTGGTGGTGAAAATCAAGCGAACCACGATATCTGAAAAAAAGCGGGCCTGCAGGTCACGGAATCCGTGAAGTGCAGGCCCTAAAGAGAAAGGGTAAAAGATAAAGAAATTGTTAAGTTAATTCAGTCTTTCGAAAAGCCAGTCGAAGAAGGAATCGATATCGCCGTCGCCTTCGTACTGCCTGTCATCGCCCTGCTGGCCGTCTCCAGACTCTTTGCTCTCCTCTTCAGGCGCTTGGGTTGCCGGTGCTCCTGCGGAGCCCTGGATATCACTGTAGCGGACAAGCTTCGCTTCCACTTCAATTTCCTTGAAGCCGCGTCCTTCGGGGCGGGATACGGAAAGCGTGATCGTTGTGCCTGCTTCGTAGCTGTTGACCTGGTTCTTCAGGGAAGCCATTGTCTCGACCTTCCGGCCGTTGACCTCGGTGATGATGTCGTAGATCTGAAGTCCGGCTTCTTCCGCGGGGGAGCCTTCGGCAATCCTTGTGACGCTCACGCCCTTCGGATAACCGTACTGTTCGATATAGGTGGAAGGAACCGTCTCGCCATTGATTCCGAGATAACCCTGATCCTCTTCAGCGATCTCCACATGATTCATCAGGCCTTCGATAATGTCCTCCGCGGAGGTGATCGGGATTGCAAAGCCCATGCCTTCAACAGAAGTATCGACACTCTTTGCGGAGTTGATGCCGATCAGCTCGCCCTTCGAATTGAAGAGGCCGCCGCCGGAGTTGCCGGGGTTGATGGCTGCATCGGTCTGCATCAGATTTCTGGTGATGCCGTTGATCGTGACCTCACGGTCCTTCGCGCTGATAATACCGGTTGTCACCGACTGCCCGTAACCCATCGCGTTGCCGATCGCGATCACACCGGAACCGACCTTGACGTCGTCACTGTTGCCGACTGCCGCAATACGGATCGCCTGCATGGTTTCATCCGAAATATCGGAAAGCTTTACTGTAATAACTGCGAGGTCCGCGTCACTGTCCGTGCCCTTTACAGAAGCGTCCGCCGTGGAGCCGTCCACGAACTGAACCGTAAGACCGGTGGAAGACACAGTGTAGTACGAATAGGTTCCCTCATTGCTGACCACGTGGTTATTGGTCACGATCAGAAGATTTTCATCGTCCTCCGCAATGATAACGCCGGAGCCGGAAGCTACGGATTCCTTTTTCTCGGAACCGCCGAAGGAACCGCCGAAATAGTAGTTATAAGGGTTATAGGCGTTGCTGCCTGTGTACTCGAGATTGTCCGTGATAGCCACTACACAGGGCATCACATTCTCAACCACTTCCGAGACGTCCAGGACAACGGTCTTCGCGTCCGTCTCCGCCTCATCAATGCTGCCGTTCTTCGACAGTGCAAGCTGGGAAGAGGAAGATGCTGCATTTTCCTGTGCTGCGGAGGTTACCGCGATCTCGCCCTTGGAATCGTCCGCATCCGGGAGTGCCGTGAGTTCCCTGTCTTCTGTCTTCAGGACGGTTTCCGTCTGCGTTCTCTCTTCCGCCGAAGCCGCGTAGACTTTTCTCACCACTCTGTAGCTGCCGTAGCCGATGCCGCCCAGCACGAGCACAACTGCCATGATGATCGCGAATACCCGAAGTCCGACTCTTTTCTTTTTCTTCGGCTGTCTGTAAGCACTGTCATAGCTTTCGTAAACGTCATTTTCAGATTGTTCTTCGTTCATCCGATAATCATCCATAAAAAAACCTCCTCTGAAAGATACAGGCTGTATTGATCCTTCCTGATCTTTATGGCCTATATCTTAGAGGAGATTTGTGTCTAAACTGTGATTAAAGATTGACGAAAAAAAGTTTTATTACTGACCCGTACGGTCAAGATACATCTGATAGCTGATGTTCTTGATGAAATCGCTCGGCTCATAATCCTCATTGAAGAGGAACTTGTGCAGATCCCGGACCTCCTGCTGGAAGTCGTTGGCGACGATCGGATCCACGACGTCATACTTTCCGGGATAATGCCCGAGATAATGGCCCGTCGTATATTCCTTCGGGAACTGCTCGGTGCCGGCCATGTTGAAATCCGAAAGCTTCGTCAGAAGAATCATGATATCCGGCAGGGTAAGGTTCGTACGGACATTGCTGAGTCCGGTCTGTGCAACGCCGATCAGGTCACTCAGACGTCCCGCCTTCGCCCAGTCTTTTGCCTTATTCACGAGCTGAGAAATCACCTCGCGCTGATGCTCCGCTCTTCCGGTGTCGTTGATGCCGAGATAACGGATACGGCAGTAGGCGAC
>CAMOZF010000348.1 GCA_946630765.1 uncultured Lachnospiraceae bacterium
GGATGTGGCGAAAGCGGAATCCGTATTACTGACGCGCTTTCGGGCGGGACCTGGCCGTTTCTTCGGAAAGACGGGAGTACAGCGATCAAAAATGTACCCGCAATGCCGCTGACAGACCTGCAGAAGGCCTGGCTGAACGCGGTCGTCACGGATCCCCGGGTACAGCTGTTTCTTCCGGAAAGAGAAATGACGGAGCCTCTGTTCCCGGAGGTGAAGCAGCTGTATGATCCTGATTTCTTCGTCTGCTTTGACCGTTATGAAGACGGGGATCCGTACGAGGATGCGGCCTATCGGGAGTGCTTCCGAATGATTCTTCTTGGTCTGCAGGAGAAGAGGGTCCTCAGGATTCGCTTTACCGGCAAAAGCGGGCCTCATCATCGCCTGTATATTCCGGACAAGCTGGAATACTCTCCGAAAGACGATAAATTCCGGCTCCTGGCCCATATGGAGAACGGACTGCCGTTTATCATCAACCTTGCAAGGATCGAATCAGTGCAGATTGGCGACAGGGTTCCGGAGGAGCTTCTGCAGGCGAAGGAGCCGGTAAAAAAGACGGTCCTTCTGGAGCTTGTCAATGAGCGGAATGCGCTGGAACGGGCAATGATTCACTTCTCAGATCTGCAGAAAGAGACGGTACGGTTGGACAGACTCAGATATCAGATCACACTCCATTACCGGGAGGAGGATGAGACAGAGATCCTGATACGGATATTGAGCTTCGGGCCAAAGCTTTTGGTGAAGGCGCCGGATGCTTTTATTACCCTGATCCGGGAACGGCTGAAAAAGCAGAAAAGATGCGGACAATGACAGTTCGCATCTTTTTTTTCGTGATTTCTCAGATGGATTCTGGTATGATATGCTCAACAAAAGACACGGACAGCAGAAATCCTTCCGGAATTGCTCAGTGGTAAAGCATTTCAGCTTAGGGCTGGATAGTAACGCGGGTTCGAATCCCGCTTCCTTAAATACCGTGTCTTGATAAAAGGTGCATACAGCAAAAACCTGATCAAATACATCTAAAGGGGATGAAGGAAAAAGCACCTTGTGTTTGGAGACATATACAATAAAAGGGGGTGATTCCGAATGCTGAGAGAACTGAAAGAACAAGCCAACATGACTACAACAGAAAATGGTGCCGTAACCTGGAGGACAACGGGTTCGGAATGCCTCGATCTTTTTTCAACGATCGGTGCGCTCCGTTCGGCCGAAGATAAGGAAATTATCCGCCGCTTCCTCTGTGCTTTTGCAGATGACCCGGATCTCGCAATGAAGACCTTGTTTTTTGCAAGAGACATCCGCGGGGGTTTAGGAGAACGAAGAGTTTTCCGGATTGTCCTTCGCTGGCTTTCCAAAACACATCCGGAATCCGCCCGGAAAAATGTCAGCCTGATCAGCGAATACGGCCGCTATGACGATCTTCTGAGTCTTCTTGGGACGCCTGTTGAACCGGATGTGGTTAACTGCATCAGAGAGCAGCTGGAGCGCGACAGAAAGGCGCTTTCTGAAAACGGCAGTGTGTCGCTGCTCGGGAAGTGGCTGCCCTCCGCGAACGCTTCGAGCCCGGAAACAGTACGCAGGGCCAAAAAGCTGATACGTCTTCTTGGTATTTCGGAAGCTGATTATAGGAAGCTTCTCACAAAGCTCCGGGCGGAAATCCGCATTCTCGAAAATAACCTTCGCGAGAAGGATTACAGCTTCGACTATGAGAAACAACCCTCAAAGGCGCTTTTCAAATACAGGAAAGCGTTTATGAGAAACGATGGTGAACGCTACCAGGCGTTTATCGAAAGGGCGAAAGAGGAGCCTTCTATGCTGCACACGGGTACGCTTGCGCCCTACGATATCATTGCGCCGTTGATTCGTGACTATCGTTTTACGGATCTTACGGAAGAGGAAAAGAACAGCATCAATGTGACCTGGAATGCACAGCAGGATTTCACAGGCGGCGAGAATGCGCTGGTTGTTGTGGACGGCTCCGGCTCCATGTACGGCGGCGGATATCCGCAGCCGATCCTGGTGGCGGAATCCCTCGGAATCTATTTTGCAGAGAGGAACAAGGGAGCTTTTCACAATCATTTTATTACTTTCAGCGAACGCCCGCAGTTTGTGGAGATCAAGGGCAGGGATATCGCTGAAAAGCTGCAGTACTGTCTGCAGTATAATGAAGCGGCCAATACAGACCTGCAGAAGGTGTTCGACCTGATTCTCGCGGCAGCGGTGAAGAACCGTCTCCCGCAGGAAGAGCTTCCTTCGAAGCTGTACATCATCACGGACATGGAATTCGACTTCTGCTGTGGTCACGCGGAACTGACGAATTTTGAAGCTGCAAAGCGGAAATATGAGGAAGCCGGATATCACCTGCCGGAAGTCGTTTTCTGGAATGTGGAGTCCAGGGACCGTCAGCAGCCGGTGAAGAAAAATGAACAGGGCGTCGCGCTGGTTTCCGGCTGCTCACCGCAGATTTTCAGGATGCTCCAGGGAGGGCTTCTGAATCCGTATTCGTTCATGATGGAAGTGCTTTCATCGGAACGCTATAGTAAGATCTCGGCGTAAGGGGAGCGATCCCCTTCTCGCCGGGGAAGGGGGGAAAACTATGTTTGAAATAAAAGGGAGAGTCAATACCGCTGTCTGCTTCGC
>CAMOZF010000349.1 GCA_946630765.1 uncultured Lachnospiraceae bacterium
CAAGCTCCGCAAGCCGCGGCAGATCCACCATCGTGCCGAATACCGGCGTATAGTCGACCTTGAAGTCTCCCGTGTGGATAATCGTGCCCGCGGGAGAGGGGATCGCAAGCATCGCAGAGTCCGCGATACTGTGTTTGCTTCTGATGAACTCGACCTTGAAATCTCCGGCCTCGATCACATCGCCGTAGGATACGATATGGCGCTCGACGATTCCGCTCATCTCATGCTCCTCGAGCTTTCCGTCGATGATCGCCATCGTCAGTCTCGTCGCGTACAGCGGAACATTCAGTTCCTTCAGCACATAGGGAAGCGCGCCGATATGATCCTCGTGTCCGTGCGTGATGAAAAGGCCTCTGACCTTCTCTCTGTTCTCCTGAAGCCATGTAATATCAGGGACTACCAGATCGACGCCCAGCATTTCCGCCGCGGGAAATGCCAGACCGCAGTCCACCACGATAATGCTTCCGCCGTATTCGAAAGCCGTGATATTCATGCCGATCTGCTCGAGTCCCCCAAGAGGAACGACATTTACAATGCGTTCCGAGACATTATCATAATAATTTCTTTTCTTTGCCTGTGACAAAAGAACCTCCTGATTTAAAACTCAATATCTGTATCATCCAGGAGTTCAGAAAAAACCTTGCTCAGCGCAGCAAGCAGTTCTTCGTCCTCAACCATTTCATAAACCGCTTCCGTCTGATCCTCGGCCGAAGTATCCTTCAGTATATAACAATCCGCCTCATCTTCCTCCGAATCCGTCACCAGAAGGTAATTGCAGCCGTTTACACGGGTCTCCTCCAGCACGTAAAACAGAACTTCGCCGTCCTCTGTCTCAAATACAATCTGTTCTTCCATGGTTTTAATTATAAACTCCCGGTCTGTGTCTTATTTTCTGTTGTCGAGCCAGTCCTGCAGGATGAAATCCGCAGCGATCTGGTCGATAAATTCTTTTCTTTTCTCCCGCGGAATCCCGCGTTCTCTCAGCACCTCATCCGCTTCCGCCGTCGTCAGCCGTTCATCCAGAAGATGCACGGGCAGTCCCGTCCTTTTCTTCAGCGTCTCGGAAAAGGCTCTCGACTTTTCGCTCCGCTCGCCTTCCTCGCCGGAAAGGTGCACTGGAAGACCCACGACGATCTCCGAGACCTCATACTCCCGGATCAACTCCTCGATCCGCCGGAATGTCGCCCGAAGGACATTTTCATCCTTCCGCCAGATCGTCTCCACGCTGTTTGCTGTCAGAAGCAGCGGATCGCTCACGGAAACGCCTACGGTCTTGCTGCCGTAGTCCAGTCCCATGATTCTCATAAAGCAGTCCTGATATAATGCTCCACCAGCTCTGCAAGAAGCTCGTCCCGTTCCGCCTTCATGATCAGTGAACGCGCATTCTGATAGTTTGTAATATAGGTCGGATCACCGGACATAATATACCCGACGATCTGCGTTACGGGATTATAGCCCTTCTCCTTCAGCGCTGCGTAAACCTCTTTCAGCACCTCGGAAGCCGACATCTGCTTCTGCGGCTCGTAGCCGTTCATGCCCGGAAGCCGGATAAACTGCGTGTCGTTGAATTCAGCCATATACGTGATCCTCCATTTCAAATGGGTTTGCCGAATCGTTCTGAATACTTTATTATAAACGATATTTACCGAATCTTCAAGTAATCCGGAAGGAAATTTACAGGGATTTACATCATCTGCCCTGATCCGGCGAAAGAAGCATGATTTCCGGGTCCTCCGTGCAGTGAAGAATGCCCGAAACGATCCGGTTTTCGCCGCATCTTAGGGGAACCGCACAGCGGATGTACTCCTTCGTGAAGCCAAGAAGCACCTTCTCTCCCCGGAAAACTGCTTCCTGTTCCGTCAATACCTCCACATGCTTTCCTTCGTGACGCTTCCGGTAACTTTCGGACATTTCCTGCGAAAGCTGCAGAAGCTGTTCACTCCGCGCGGTTTTCTGATCCTCCGGCACCTGGTCCGGCATCCGGTCGGCGACCGTCCCTTTTCTTCTCGAATACTTGAAAACATGCAGCTCGTAGAAGCCGATGCTCCGGACAAACTCCAGCGATTCCCGGAAATCCTCCTCCGTTTCGCCGGGGAAGCCGGCAATCACATCGGTCGTCAGCGCCGGATCGTTGAAATATTTTCTCAGGATTTCACAGCTTTTTCTGTACTCTTCCGCCGTATAATGGCGGTTCATCCGCTGAAGCGTCCGATCAGCCCCGCTCTGAAGGGAGAGGTGAAACTGCGGACATACCTTCGGAAGCGCGGAAAGCCTTTTCGCAAAATCCTCCGTGACAATCCGAGGCTCTAAAGATCCGAAACGGATCCTCTGCACGCCCGGGATTTCATGCACCTTTTCGACCATCTGCAGGAATTCGTCACCGGAAGACTCCGGGAAATCCTTCCCGTAGGAGCTCAGATGAATGCCCGTCAGAACAAATTCCCGCACGCCCTTTTCCGAAAGCTCCCGGATCTCGGAAACAATATCCGGAAGTTCCCTGCTTCTGATCCTTCCGCGCGCATAGGGAATGATGCAGTAGGAGCAGAACTGATTGCAGCCGTCCTGCACCTTGATGTCGGCCCGCGTGTGGTCACTGAGCTTGTGAAGCGTCATTCTCGGGAAGGCCGTGCTCTTTGC
>CAMOZF010000350.1 GCA_946630765.1 uncultured Lachnospiraceae bacterium
TTCCTGTGGGCGTGGAGAAGGAGACCCTGTCCGTAAAGTGCGCGCCTTTTGACCGGCACTTTATCAACCTGATTCTTTCAGCCGAGAACGACTATTTGAACTTTTTCGGGAAGCTTTCGGAAATGATCAGTACCCGGGTTCCTGCAGAACTTCTTCTTCTCGACCCGGGGCAGCTGCTTCAAGGGAAAGGTCTTCCGGCGCGCATCAGCCTCCGATCGGACTGCGAGGAGGCGGTCTCGGCACTTTTCCTGGAGGTGCTTCAGAGAAACAATGTCTCAAAGGAAGCACTTTCAAAGAAGCAGGAAGTTCCGGATTTTCAGGAACTTGTGGTAATGATCAGTTCGCTTTTTGCGCTTCGCGCGGGACTGAGTGCGGAAGGGGCGGAAAAACTCGGACTGATCCTTGAACGCGGAAGGAAGGAATATCACCTGCATCTTTTCATCGGGGAAAAGCTGCGGAATCTCGAAGCGATGCGCTACGAGAAATGGTTTCAGAATGCCTGTACGGGAGCCGACGGCCTCTGGGTCGGCGGAAGATTTACGGAGCAGTATCTTTTAAAACCGTCCGTGACAACAGCTGAGCTTCGAAGGGATACGGGGCCGGAATCCGGCATCCTTCTCGAGAAGGGGAAGCCCGTCCTGTTAAGACTTCTTTCTGATCGGGAAAAGGAGGCGGAGGATGAATGAGAAGATACTTGCGGAAATTTACGTTCCGGCCGCAGGGGAAAGCTATGACGTATGGATCCCGAAGAGCCTGCGGATCCGGGATCTCGTGATGCTTCTCTCGGAGGCGCTGTCATCACTTGTACAGGGACAGTTCCAGGGAAATCCAGGGACGGGGCTCTTTTGGCGGGGGAGCGGGGAACTGCTGGACATGAACCGCACGGTCCGGGCGCTCGGCCTGGAAAACGGCGCGGAACTGATGCTGATTTAGAAAAACATGGGAGGAAAATGAAGATGGGAAAAACCATTCAGGTTGTGTCCTTCAGCGAGATGGAAAGCACATCGCTGAAGCTGAAGGAATATTCAGAATCATACGACAGTATTTCAAAACAGCTGCTGCAGGCGGCGGAAAACATGGGGACAGCCTGGGAGGGCGCGGATAATCTGGCCTTTGTGCAGCAGATTCAGGGCTTCAGCGATGATCTGAAAAGCATGGCCGATAAGCTTTTGTTGGCGGCGGAGGCGCTGAAAAAACAGCAGGACAGCTATGCCCTGACACAGGAACGGCTGATTCAGGCCGTGTCCAGACTGACAAACTGACAGGAGGAAAAAATGGCAGGAAACAGCATACGGATCAATACCGATCAGGTCGCGGAGACCGCGGCAAATATGGAAAATCTGAATCTTCAGCTGGATGATATTCTTCAGAAGAGCAGGCAGGCGGTGGACAGCCTCCGAAACATCTGGCAGGGCGAGGCGGCGGAGGAAACGATTGCTTCCTATGACGCTTTTTCGGCAAGGTATTTCGAGAATTACAAGGAGATTATCAACAACTATGTGGCCTTTCTGCGCGGAAATGTCCAGGAGGACTACATCCGGACCGAGAACGCAAATGTATCTCTCGCGGAAGCATTCAAATAGGCCATGAGAACGTCCGGAAGAGTATTACTTCGGCGGCTGATGCTTTCTCTATTGGCCGTCTGCATTGTGATCGAAGGAGGTGCCTGTATGAAAAATGAAAAGAAGACAGCGGAGATGCTTTCCTATGTCCGCGGGAAATACCCGGAGGAGCAGTTCGAGGTTCTCGGCCCCTGCGGCGGACACCTCGGATCGAATGTTACGGGCATCCTTGTCCGCGCGCAGCATTTTCCCGGGAAGGAAGTCCGGGTGATGCGCGTTGAATCGAAGGGCGCAGTGTCTTATGAAGACACCTATCTCGGTGTGAAATTCGAGAAAGAAACACGAGACCTTCTGGAAGCGCGCCTCCGGGCGGCCTTCGGCGATGCGGCCGTCCTTTATGCGGCGAGTGTAAGCGCCTGCACGAGGGACGGAAGCGCCGAAACGACGCTTTCAGAATATCTCGCGGACTGGAGCTCCCACGTCCGCTTTTCCGCCGTGATCACAGGGGCAGGAGCGGAAGATCCGGCGCCAGGAAGGGAAGAGATTATGGAGATTTTCCGGGACCTTTCGGTACAGGGAGACCTTTTCTTCATCAGTGACGGTCCCGCATCTTCTTCGCTGTCAGATCCAGAAATACGGGAACTGATCGCAGGCGATTCCTGGGACTTTTCGGTCTCCTTCTGGATGGAAAGGCCGGGGGAACTTGCGGAGTATGAACGGAGGGCGCATTGATGACGGCCGAGGACAGAAAATACACGGAGATTTCGGCGGTTCTGAATCTCGTGCCCTATCTCGATACGTATTTTATGGAGGAGAGCGGCAGGGAGATTACGCTGAAATACATCGCCGAGCATTACCGGGACGATCCGGTGCTCTCTGAATCGGAGGCTTTTCAGCTGCTTCTGGATGCGACAAAGGACCCGAAGATCGGCGAAATTGTTCTGGTGGATCAGAGTCAGAGCCATGAAAATCTGAAGGCGGACCTTACGCAGGGCTGCACCTTCCGGGACACGGAGGGCAATTACTATGTGGCATTTCGCGGAACCGGGGATGGACGCTGGCCC
>CAMOZF010000351.1 GCA_946630765.1 uncultured Lachnospiraceae bacterium
AAACAATCTCCGAAAAGATTATTTCACACGGGACAGATACTCGCCCGTACGGGTGTCGATCTTGATCACTTCGCCCTGATCCACGAAAAGCGGAACGGAAACGACAGCGCCGGTCTCAACGGTCGCGGGCTTTGTCGCGCCGGTCTGGGTGTCGCCCTTGAAGCCGGGCTCGGTATCGATAATCGCAAGCTCCACAAATGTCGGAGGCTCTACCGAGAAGACATTTCCCTTGTAGGAGCAGATCTTACATACTTCATTTTCCTTGACGAACTTCAGCGAATCCCCGACAATATCCTTGCCTACAGGAAGCTGCTCATAGGTCTCATTATCCATGAAATAATAAAGATCACCGTCGTTATAGGAATAAGTCATATCTGTGCGCTCTACAAAAGCGTCTTCCAGCTTTTCAGTCGGACGGAAGGTCTTTTCAACCACGCCGCCGCTGATGACGTTTTTCAGTTTGGTCCGTACAAATGCAGCGCCCTTGCCCGGTTTTACGTGCTGGAACTCAATGACCTGATAAACATTGCCTTCCAGTTCGAATGTATTGCCGTTTCTGATTTCACCTGCCTGCATACTAAGTCCTCCTAGAATTCTTCCATGCTGAGTAAGCACCTTTGATATTCTAAACTATTCCCGATTATTTTTCAAGTCTTTTTTGATCCTCGGGATCTTTTTCCGCCCAAAGAGCATGATTTTTTCAATCACACGCTTGAATTTGATCGTATCCGGCTCGGATTCCGGGTCTACGGGGTCCACCATGATGTGCCGCATGCCGAGTCTTCTCGCGCCGAGAACGTCCGTGAGAAGCTGGTCGCCGACAAAAAGCGTGTTCTGGAGATTGGTCCCCAGAAGCTTCATGGCCTTGCGGTAGCTCTTCCGCGAGGGCTTCTCCGCGTCCGTGAGATACAGAGAGTCCACCGCATCGGCGAAGGGGCGCACGCGTTCCTCGTGGTTATTGGAGATCAGACAGGTCCTGAAGCCGATCTCCCGGAGCATGCGGAAAAATTCCGCCGTGTCCTCCGTCGCAGGGGCGTCGTGCGGCACCAGCGTGTTGTCGATGTCAAAGATCACCGCCCGGAAGCCGTCGTCGTATTCTTTTTGAAAATCAATATCCCGGATACTGTCTGCCCGTCTTTCCGGAATGAAAAGATTGCTGAACATTATTTTTTCTTCAAAAGCTTCATGATTTCTTCGCCGAAGGTTTCAACGTCCTTGAACTCGCGGTTCACGCTCGCAAAGCGCACGTAGGCCACTTCATCCAGCTCCTTCAGACGGTCCATAATGATTTCACTGATCATCGATACCGGGATTTCCTTCTCGCCGGTATTGAACAGCTGGTTCTCCAGATCGTCCAGAAGCCGCGACACCTGCTCGGCGGACACCGGCCGCTTGTGGCAGGCGAGCATGATGCCCTTTTCCGCCTTGGTGCGGTCATAGGCCTCGCGGGTCTCGTCCTTCTTGATCACCATCATCGGGAAACGCTCCAGCCGTTCGTAGGTCGTAAAGCGCTTTCCACAGCTTCCGCACTCCCGGCGTCTTCTGATCGCGTTCTGCTCGTCGGCAGGACGCGAGTCGATGACTTTGGTATCTTCATAATTGCAAAACGGACATCTCATGGACCGACTCTCCTTACTTTATAAAATTCCGTTGCTGATCCGCACATTTTATGACACTGTTCTGAGAATCAGAACGAGTGACCGCCGCCTCCGCCGCTGTGGCCGCCGCCGCCTCCGCCGCTGTGGCCGCCGCCGCCCGAGCCGCCGCCGGAGGTCCGGATCGGATCGTAGCGCTTGGTTGTACGTGTGAATACGGCCGAGCCCTCACCGCCTTCGAAATACGCGTTCGCGTTTTCCACGATTTCCTTCTGACGCGGGCCGCGAAGCCGCGTCACCATGCGCACGATGACAAAGTTGATCATCAGCGCGAGAATCAGCGCGAGGAAGGCATTGGAGGTGTATTTCATCGGCTGCGCGATCCTGCCGCCCTCAAGAAGCGTGTAAATCTCGCGGAAGGCCTCCGCCGCGCATTCATAATATTCGCCGCGCGACGCATATTTGTACACATTGTCCGTGATCGTTTCCGACCGCGAGGACGAAATCGTCTGGTAAAATGCGTCCTGACAGTAAATATATATCTTTCTGTTGTCCATGTCAATCAGAAATACCGCGCCGTCTGTCAGCCCGAAGCTGCTCTGGTAAAAGCTTCTTGCAAAGCTGTCCGCGCTCGTGCTGTTTTCTGAGACCGTCTTGAAGGCGATATTTCCGAAGGCCGTAATCGGCTCCATCACGGAAAGAAGCGCTTTCTCCTCTTCCGCTGTCAGAAGCTCCGCATCGTCGGAGATCAGGGGCTGTCCCGCCGCCTGTGCCGTAAAGGGCAGGAAAAGAAGCAGGAGAAGAGACAGAATCACGCAGGAAAGTGCTTTTCTCATCCTTTGCCTCCTCTCTTCTCAAACTGCGGCAGCGGCCGCATGGTCTGACGGTTGTGCTCGCGGATAATGTCGAAAATCGACCAGGTGATCAGCGCCATAACAAGAGCCGCCGCGCCGTAATAGTAAATATCCTGTACGGGATTCAAAAGCCATACGACGATCGCAAGCACCATGCCGGCGATCGGCTTGAGAAG
>CAMOZF010000352.1 GCA_946630765.1 uncultured Lachnospiraceae bacterium
GCGGACGCGACATCGCTGACGGAAGCCGGCTATATCGGCGACGATATCGAGTCGGTGGTGACCAAGCTCCTTGCGGCGGCGGACAACGACGTTGCGCGCGCCGAGCAGGGCATCATTTATATCGACGAGATCGACAAGCTCGCGAGAAAAAGAAACGCGACCCAGCGCGACGTGTCCGGCGAATCCGTGCAGCAGGGCCTCCTGAAGCTTCTGGAGGGTGCGGAAATCGAAGTCCCGGTCGGCGCGAACAGTAAGAACGCAATGGTTCCTCTTGAAACCGTCAACACGAGGAACATTCTCTTCATCTGCGGCGGCGCGTTCCCGGATCTCGAGGACATTATCAAGGAACGGCTCAATGAGAAATCCTCGATGGGCTTCAATGCCGACCTGAAGGACAAATACGATCAGGAGAAGGATATCCTGAAATACGTGGAGACCGATGACATCCGGAAGTTTGGCATGATCCCAGAATTCATCGGCCGTCTGCCGATCGTTTTCACCCTGTCCCCGATGGATAAGGATATGCTCGTCCGCGTGCTGAAGGAGCCGAAAAACGCGATTATCAAGCAGTATCAGAAGCTGCTTCAGATGGATGAAGTGAATCTGCAGTTCTCGGATGACGCCTACGAGGCGATCGCCGAAAAGGCGCTGAAGCGCGACACCGGCGCGAGAGCGCTCCGTTCGGTCATCGAGAACTTCATGCTGGACATTATGTATGAAATTCCAAAGGACCCGAATATCGGGACCGTGACCATAACGAGAGCGTATATTGAAGGAACAGGCGGGCCGAAGATCGAAATGCGCGGCTGAAAAAGGAGGGAAAATGCATCATCTTGTCATTCATCCGGATATCAGAAAGAGCCGGATCAATAAGGAAATCTACGGAAACTTTTCCGAGCACCTCGGACGCTGCATCTACGGCGGCGTCTATGTGGGCGAAGACTCGGATATTCCGAATGTCAACGGCATGCGGAAGGACGTCGTGGAGGCGCTTCGCGAGATGAAGCTTCCGGTGCTTCGCTGGCCGGGCGGCTGTTTTGCTGACGAATACCACTGGAAGGACGGCATCGGCAAAAAGGAAAGCCGCAAGAAGATGATCAACACGCACTGGGGCGGTGTTGTCGAGGACAACAGCTTCGGTACGCATGAATTCTTCGAGCTGTGCCGCCAGATCGGCTGCGAGCCCTATATCAACGGAAATGTCGGCTCCGGCTCCGTGCAGGAGATGAACGAGTGGATCGAGTACATGACCTTTGACGGCCTTTCTCCGATGGCCGCGCTCCGCGAGGAGAACGGACAGAAGGAGCCCTGGAAGCTGAAATATTTCGCGGTCGGCAACGAGAACTGGGGCTGCGGCGGCAATATGCGGCCGGAGTTCTACGCGGACCAGTTCCGCCGTTATGCGACCTACTGCAGAAATTACGGCGACAACAAGCTCTTCAAGATCGCCTGCGGTCCCTCCGATGGCGATACGGAGTGGACGGAAGTCCTGATGAAGAATGCCGGACGCTACATGGACGGCCTTTCGATGCACTATTACACCGTGCCCGGAGACTGGACGCATAAGGGCTCCGCGACGGAATTTGATGAAAAAGACTGGTATCTGACGCTTCATAAGGCGCTGAAGATCGATCAGCTGATCAAGGGCCACGAGGACATCATGGACCGCTATGATCCTGAAAAGCGGGTCGCGCTTGTCGTCGACGAATGGGGGACCTGGTTCGATGTTGAGCCGGGCACGAATCCGGGCTTCCTGTATCAGCAGAGCACGATGCGCGACGCACTTGTTGCCGGTGTGAGCCTCAATGTTTTCAACAAGCATTCGGCACGCGTGCGTATGGCGAATATCGCGCAGCTTGCGAATGTGCTTCAGGCTGTCGTGCTCACGGAAGGCGAGCGCATGGTCAAGACGCCGACCTACCACGTCTTCAGAATGTTTGCCGCGCACCAGGGCGCAGAGCTTCTTGCATCCTTCATGGATCAGGACTGCATCGGCGGCGAAACGCCGGTCCCGGATGTGACGGAATCCGCATCCATCAGGGAAGACGGAAGCATTACGCTGACACTGAACAATCTGTCGCTTTCCGATGCGAGCGAGATCAATGTCGCGCTTGCCGGAAAGAAGATCCTGTCCGCGGAAGGCGAAGTCCTGACAGCTGCCTTCAATGCCTATAACACCTTTGACGATCCGGATCATGTTCAGCCGACGAAGCTGAGCGTTCCGGCGCCTGTAAACGGAACCCTGACCGTCACGCTGCCGCCGGCATCTGTAGCTGTTCTCCGGCTTCAGGCGGAATAATCGGATGAAGCCCTGCAGGAAGTGTCTGCTTTCAGAGCTCTCAGACAGAGCGCTTTACGAGCAGATCCTTCAGACAGTTCAGGCCATTCCTGAGGAAAGACGCTGCGGCAAAGAGGAGTATGAGAGAAGACTTTCTCTTTGCCGAAGCTGCGAGGTGCTTTTCCAGGGCATGTGCCGGGAGTGCGGATGTTTTGTCGAGGTGCGGGCGGCCGAAAGTCTGTCGCGCTGTCCGGCGCCCGACAGGAAATGGTAAAATATGCAGCTATTCAGCTCCTCGGATAAAATCGTCACAAATCGATCTGGAACGCAAGCGCTCCAGCTGCGA
>CAMOZF010000353.1 GCA_946630765.1 uncultured Lachnospiraceae bacterium
CTTTTCAAATGCCTTCATCAATTTCCAACGCAGCCTGCAGAAACAGCAGTGCTGTCTGATTCAAGCTGCATCTTTTTCAGCGGCTGGCTGCGAAGATAGGGGATATCTGCTGCGGTATAGTTCATGTCTTTTGATGTGGTGATCTCCAGAATTCCCCTGTCATAGACAAGCTCCAGATCCTTTGGGAGGGTATCCCGACGGATTGTAAGGAAGTCTGTTACACCGAGCGCGCTGACTGCAAATGAAGAAGAGGCGGGGGCATAACGGATGGTCAGGAAAGGCTCTTCCGCATCCCCATAAAGGGACAAGGTAAAGACCGACAGGTCCCTGATTGCGATCCGAAGCGCGCCGTCATTCGGAAGAACAGCACCCCCCTGTTTCAGGTTCAGCGGGACTTCATTTGTGTAATACTCTTCAGGAAGGGAAAGCCTCAGCCGGTGCCCGTCGCCTGTCTTACAGAGCGTGAGTACTCTCGGGAGGCTCATGGCGCCGGTGTACTGATCCTGAATGGTTTTCGTGCGGAGCCAGGCAATACTCAGTGTCCGGCCAAGCGGATCATTTGAAAAGGTCTGGGCGGCGTAAGGAAGGTCGGAAAGGTAAGCCTTTTTCCGGGGCTCTGTTTCTGTGAAGCTGTATCCGTCGAAATCGCCGACATAGTAGGAGCCGTCTGCGGCCCAGAACACCCAGCGGCTTTCACCGGTCGGTCTGCCTTCTTCATCGTATACCGGCAGACAGAAAAGATCCGGACATTCAAAGCCGCCTTCCAGCTCGACTGTGGAGGAAAGCGCGAAATGCTCGAGATTGCTGCTCCGGAAAATGCCGAAGGTGTTTCCGAAAAGCCAGAGCACCAGAATATAGGCGCGGCTTTCCTCATGATAGAATACCTTCGGATCCCGGTTGTCGGGCGCGGCTTCGTCAAGAATCTTCGTGCCGGTTTTGACAAGCGTGTCCCCGCCGTCATAGCTTTTGGCCATGCGGATCGTAAAGTGTGCCCTGGAAGCATCTTGCCTGTCTCTTCCCGCTGCAGTATAAGGGAAACAGAGACAGGCTTTTTCTTCTCCGGCATCTCCCGGCCGGGAAAGCAGACCGGATCCGGAGAACATGAGGCCGGTTTCGTCAGGGAAGAGCACATGATCCAGCTGTTCCCAGTGAAGAAGATCCCGGCTCCGCGCATGGCCCCAGGTCATATTGGCCCAGAAGAGGTCTTCGGGGTTGCTCTGATAATAAAGCTCGTAGATTCCGTCGTGAAAGACGAGGCCGTTCGGATCGTTCATCCAGCCATACTGCGGGGTGAAATGAATGAAGGGTCTGCAGCTGTTCAGTTCCATAGTCGAAAAACCTCCGGTAAATCAGAAGATTACATCCGGCTCCGCATCCACTGCTCGGTCGCCGGGCAGACGATTTTGCCGGTTTCTGTTAAAATGTCAGTATTCATCCCGGACGTCAGATTGAATTCCATGTGGCCGCCGGCATGCTTGTCGGGCCACAGCGGAAGACCGTCTCCGTTCGGGTTTCCGTTTTTGATAAACTGCACCCAGTAGCGGTGCATGAGATCGGAAAGGGCAGCATCTTCTTCCGTGTAGGGGAGCGTGCTTCCGAGCTCTTCCATACGCTGCAGCGTGCCGAAGGTGTAGGGAATTTCAGCGCCGTGGAAGGCGCCTCTTTCGTCCAGACGGCGCGCGAAAACATACTGCCAGGTCGGGAGATTGTATTCCGAGGTGCGGATCTTCGCCCAGGCAAGATGGCGCGCATACCAGTAGTCCGTGGCAAGGGCATTCGCCTGCGCATCAATGCTGCCAAGAGCGGCATAGAGGTCGTTTGGAAGCTGCAGCCTGTTGGTGATCGCGGGGACGTATTCCTCCGCGCGGAAGCGGCTGCCCTCATCGAGATTGGTGCCGATGATCACCGGAAGCTGCGCGCATTCATTTCGGAGCGTCAGTTCTCCCTGCGTATCCGGGAGGAAGGCGGGATCGATGACGCAGGCGGCGAAATGGTGCAGACGGGTGATCATCGGGTCGCCGTCCTTGTAGAGCGCTTCTGCGGGAATTTCCCTGAATTCGTCAAGAGAATGGCAGCCGAAGCTTTCCTGAAGCTCGAGTCCCCAGGCTTCCGCTTCATCAAGCGGCACGTCGCGTTCCGGCTGGAAAATGTCGCCGCTGTGGCAGATCGCCCGGTGGAAAAGACCGCGCGCCATCGGCGCATTCATCAGCGTACAGCAGGAGCCCGAACCGGCGCTCTGACCGCTGATCGTAATCCGCCCGGGATCGCCGCCGAAGGCTTCGATATTTTCCTGAATCCAGATGAGAGCGGCAATCTGGTCCCGGTGTCCGAAGTTTCCGCTAAGGCCTTCCGGGTTTTCCTCCTTCATCGTGGGGTGGCACATGAAGCCGAGCGTTCCGACACGGTAGGAAGCATGGACGGAAATGACGCCGTCTTCGGCGTAGCGGGTGCCGTCAAGATCCGGGCTGTCGGCACAGCCTGCCTGAAGTGCCCCGCCGTAAAACCAGACGTGAACCGGCGCCTTTTCGGTGAGATGGACGGGTGCCCAGAGATTCAGATACAGGCAGTCTTCGCTCATCGGATGCTTCTTCAGCGGATGCGAATCCGGAAGGATCTGCA
>CAMOZF010000354.1 GCA_946630765.1 uncultured Lachnospiraceae bacterium
CTTTCTTCTGGCGGGCTGGCTGCTCAGCAATTTCATGTCAAACGGCAGCCTTGTTTCGATGCTTGCCAGCGTCGCTGTGCCGCTTGCAGTCGCCACAGGACAGAATCCTGTCCCGGCCGCGATCGCCTGCTGCATCGGAGCTTCTCTTGCCTTTGCGACACCGGTGGCCACAACGACAGTGACGATGGTTCAGGTCGCAGGCTATCGCTTCAAAGACTATTTCCGGATCGGGGGTATTGTCGGCGCCATCGGCGTCGCCGTGTCCTGGATTTCACTTGTAATCATCTACCGCCTGTAAGAGTGACGAAATCTGACACTTTCAGTGAGTTTTTGACAGCAGTATCAGCTGTTTTTGAGCTATAATAGAAGTGTATTTACTGAAAGCGAAGAGGTGATCCAATGACGGATTCGGCATATTTATACACGTATTTTAAAAGCAGGGGAAACTGGCAGGATGACCAGCGCGTCTTTTTCGCGGTCAGCCGGGACGGGCTGCATTTCCGGGAAATCAACGGACATAAACCGCTGATCGAGTCGGATCTCGGGACGAAAGGGCTTAGGGATCCGCATATTTTCCGGAGCAGGATCGACAGGCGCTTCTGTCTTCTTGCGACGGATCTGGACGCGAGCTCGCAGAAGTGGAAGGAATTTTCTGTAAACGGCTCAAGAAGCATTCTGGTCGCGCGCTCCGACGATCTCGTGCACTGGGAGAAAGAACTGGTTCCCGTCTGCGGCGATGAAATCGGCTGCGTATGGGCGCCAAAGGTCTGTTTTGATGAGAAGGAAGACCGTTACATTATGTACTTCTCGGGCAGCGGGACGACGGAAGTCAGCATGCGCGTATTCTATACGACGACGAAGGATTTCAAGACCTTTACCAAGCCGGAGATCCTGATCGATAAATATCCGAACACGGAGAAGAAGCATTATCCTTACGGGCTTATCTACAGAAAGCCGCAGAAGTATATCACGCATATCGACAGCACCACGATCGAGGTTGACGGAGAATTTTACCGGTTCACGAAGAATGAAGCGCTCAAGATCATAGAGGAGGAGCATTCGTCCGGAATTCTTTCGGATTATGAGATTGTCACGGACTGCGTGGCGGGGGAAATGGGCGTTGAAGGCCCGGGGATCTACAAACTTCTGGATTCGGACACCTATATCCTGATGATGGACGGTTATATCAGGCCGAACAAGGGCGTCGGATATTTCCCGCTCGCTGCGACAACGGAGGAACTGAAAAAAGGTGCTTTCCGTCGGCTCCGAAAAGACGAGTACGAATTTCCGGAGCGCTGCAAGCACGGCTCCGTGACAACGATTACGGAGGAGGAATACCGAAGGCTTGAGGCACTCTGAAAAATTACGCCGGGCTTGAGGTGTGAGACAAAAGAACCGTCCCCCTGTTTCCCCCCTGTCCCCCCTTCGTTTTCCCTGTTTACGACCCGCTGGACTGGTAATGCCGCACGCCGGCATTAAATGCGAGCAGACAGGGAACAAGAAACCACAGCGCGAGAAGCGGAAGGAGCGGAAGATACCAGTCCGACCTCCTGCCGAGAAGATACAGCAGCGGATAGTACTGTACGAGCGCATAGGGAATCGCCACGGTGCAGAACAGAAGGAACTTGTCACCGTAGATATTTAAGGGGTACTTCCCGTGCTCCCTGGCGCCGTCGAAGAAAATATTCATGACCTCGAGTCCTTCGAGTGTGAAGAAGCAGAGCGCGGCGCGGAGAATGCAGATCGCGGTGAAGACGCCGGTCCCGCCGATCAGCATATTGACAAGCGTGAGGACGCGGAGAAAGTTCCACCTAAGACGGATGCGGATGAGCGCATAAACAAGCATCAAAACACTCTGAATGATCCTGCCGATTCTCGAAAGCTCGAACTGGCTTCCGAAAACCTGCAGGATTTTTCCGCGGGGCCGAAGAAGGATACGGTCATATTCCCCCTGCCGGACAATCTGCGAGAAACGGTCGAAGCCCCGCGCCCACATTTCGGCGAGGGCGAACTGCAGCTGGACGATGCCGGCGCAGAGAATCACGTCGTCGAGCGTGAAGCCCCTGACTTCGGGAAAGCGCTGGAACATGAAAATGACGCCGAGAAGGGTTGAAATCGTGGTCAGTGCCTGCCCGAGCATGGTCAGCCAGAAGGAGGATTTATACTGCATCGAGGAGCGGATGCTGAGGGACAGATAATGGCGGTACAGCCGGAAACCATGTCTATTCATCCGATCACCCTCCCTGCACGACTGCGCGTCGCTCGCCGGATCTTAACAGTACAGCGCCGACGGCAATGAAAATCACAAGCCACAGAAGCTGCAGGACAATCGCCTGAAGCATCGCTTCTCCCGAGAGATCGCCACTGTAGATCCGAAGCGGAACATTCTGCATGCCCGCAAAAGGCAGCAGCTCCAGCACGAACCGGACCCTGCCCGGGAAGAAGGGCAGCGGGATGATCTGCCCTGAGAGAAACTCGACGATGCCGGAGAGGAAGAGCCGCACGCCGGTCGAGGAGAGCATACGCATCGCGAGCCCGTAGACGATCATGAGAAAGGCGATCGTCGTGAGAAGGCCGAGCCCGAGCGTCAGAAGAAACAGCAGAAAGT
>CAMOZF010000355.1 GCA_946630765.1 uncultured Lachnospiraceae bacterium
CGAGTTCGGTTTGTCCATCTCCGCCTTTTCATTTTTCTTAGCCTCGATCGTATCATAATGCCCGTCGATCAGCGCCTGTCCCTGCTTCAGCACGTCGCCGGTCAGGAAAAACTCTGTCAATGCCGTGAAGAACGCCTTGCCCTCTGCCTGATCCTCGCCATAGTATTTGGCGTTGATATGGCGGATCCGATCGCCTGCATCGAGCGTCGCCTCCCATGTATAGGTTTCGTTGTCAGAAATCGACATGCCTATAGGCTTACTCGTGACCGTACGGCTGATGTCCGCGGACTCTCCTCCGACATTTACCATAAATGCCTCGGCATCGGAAAGTGTGTAAGGGATGTTGTCTATGCCGGCGTCTATCCTGTACATCCTGAGCGAACAGTCATTCTTGGTATTATCGACCGCCAGCACCACGGGGCCGTTTTCAAATGTATGCCTGTCGTCCAGCCCGCTGATGCCCCGGATCGATTCCTCCGCCTCCGGAAAGCTCAACCCGGTTTTGGCGCAAAAATCCCCGTAGAAAGACCAGAGCGCCTCCTCGGGCTGCGTCTGATTGCCGTCCTTCTTCCGGTATGACAGCTCAATTGATGTGAACCCGCTCTTATCCGACGTCAGAGATCCTTCCATACTGAGTTCATCGACGTTCATCTTCCACTTGGGCTCGCGAAAGTTGAGCTCTTCCGTACCCGTATACGTCGCCATGAACCCGACAAGCTCCGCCGAAGTATGGTAGACGAACTTATCGGCCGGGTCTTTCACCTTCTTCGACGATGTGCCGGCCGCGGCTGAAGCGGAGCCGCTTGCACTTGCACCCGCGCCGCCCGCGCCGCTGCCTGAGCCTGCGCTGCCCGAGCCTGCCGATGAACCGCCGCACGCTGCGAGACACAGCGCCGCCGAAACCGCCAGAGCAACAACTGCCAATGATCTCTTCCTCACAATGATTACCTCCCTACAGCTTTGTACAACATATATACTGTTTGTTATGCATGTATCCTGTTATTGATTGAACCGATCAAAAACAATTGACTCTACTATTATACTACGTTTTGGCCCGAGTGGCTTCGTTTTATGAAATCAGTGTGCCATTTGTCAAGTCATTTCAATAACAGTTCTGTCGCCATCCTCAAAAAACAGGCTTATTCAGAAGTTATCATCCTGAATGTCCTTCTTATGTTGGTCTGTTTTTATTTGCCCATGGCTGTCATCAGCTGTTTCAGGAGATCCGCCGTTTCCGGATTCGTCAGCAGCTTTGCCAGCGCCGCGAGATCCGAAGGCTCTTTTCCCTTATCCTGGGAAGCATCATCCGATGCCTCACTGCCTTCAAAATTCCGGTTGCTGTAAAACTCTTCTTCAAACAGCTGCGCATTTATCCGGCGGTCATCATCCAGGATGTGAGAGTATACATCTGTGACCATGGATGTCTGGCTATGACCGGAGTCACCCTGCACGGCCTTTACATCACCGCCGTTCAACTTCAGCTTATACGTGATACTGGA
The DNA here is from genome assembly GCA_946630765.1 of uncultured Lachnospiraceae bacterium. The sequence goes on from CAMOZF010000355.1 coordinate 1,500, forward strand.
ATGCCGGAGACTGTGAAAAACCACATCCGGAAGGTCATGCTCCTTGATCAGCTTCTTTAAGTCAGTCTGGATCGTAGAGGACTCGACCGGGAATCCGGTTGCTCCGCAAATCACCAGATTGTAGTCCTGATACTCACTTCCCAGAGCCTCCTTGGCATAGTCCTGCTCCTTCTTCCAGGCGATCAGCATCTCCGCAACGGTTTTCGGCAGGAATACTTTCCGGCTGCTGCCGTCGGTTTTTGGAGTCTTCAGTACCAGCACCGTCGTGGTCCGTGAATTCTTCGCCGGGAAGACGTAAAACACGTCCTTATTATCCAGGACTTTCAGTGCATCCTTGGTCACACGCTGCAGTTCCTTGTTGATGGTGATGCTCGCATAGCCAGTGTTGATAGCCTCCTCGGAAATATCAACGCAGTCCCAGGTGAGCCCCAGCAGTTCTCCGAGGCGGAGCGAACAGGCAAAGGCCATGTTAATGCAAAGCCTCAGCCGTGCATCTTCGCAGACCTCTGTCGCATGGAAGAGTTCTGCAGCGGTCCAGATCTCGCGTACCTGCTTTTTATGCTTGGGGACCGTCGCATGAAGCGCCGGGTTCTTTTCGAGGATTTCCCATTTCACGGCCTGCCCGAAGCAGTTCCGGAGCAGTTTATGGACATCCCTGATCGTACTGGTCCCGACAAATTCACCTTTAGGCTTGCCGGTCACGGGATTAATAACCGGTTTGGTCTTCAGCAGCCGCGCATAGTACTTTTCCAGAACCCTGGGGGTGATATCCTTCAGCTTCATGCTGCCGATAATCGGGGAAATATAGTTGTTTATCAGGCTGACATTGCTGGTGTATGTGGACAGCGCCCATGTGCTTTTACCGTAAAGGGATATGTATTCCCTCAGAAGATCATCCAGTGTTTTACACTGTGGAACCACGAAGGTGCCGATCTGCTCCTTATATTCAATTTCCTTCAGCCTTACCTTGGCTTCCGCCTGCGTCTTATATGTTTCCCATTTCTGTTTTCTCGCGCCTTTGGAATCCGTGTACATATAGACGACACAGAAGCGGTCGCGCCGTTTTACGATCGTTGCCATTGTTATCTCCTCATTTC
>CAMOZF010000356.1 GCA_946630765.1 uncultured Lachnospiraceae bacterium
CAGCCTTTTCCGGCTGTTATACCGCCGGATCCGGGGTCAGACCCGGAATATACTTGCAGGCTTCAATCAGCACATCTTTAAGCTTTCCGGGCGTTCCGCCGCAGTGATGAATGTACGGTCCGTACATCAGCTGCTTCTCCCAGGCTACCCAGTCGGCGACTTCGATCCAGACATAGTTGCCGTCGGTTGCGGGGCCGTCGACGCCCTTGCCTTCGCCGACAAAGAGCGAATAGTTGCCCTTCGCCTGGTCAAAACGGGCGAGCGTGTAGTCCACGTGATCCAGCTCGTAGCTGCCGGCGCAGCCGTTGATCGCGGGCTTCACGCCCTTGCGGATCAGGCTCTTCGGGAAGGGACCGCAGTGCCAGAAAAGCTCGGCGTTGTCATTTTCCGGATGGCGGATCGTGATATCTGCGAGGAAGACGTCGTTTTCTTTTCTGGCGGCGCCAAGCAGCATATTCGTCGTAACTGCGCCCAGAACATCGGTTTCACAGGCGACCGGAAGGCCTTTGCCTGTCAGATAGCCCCAGACGAAGCAGGTGCGCACGCCGAAGTTCGCGCGCATCATCGACCAGCATTCGCCGGCGACGGAGGAGCAGCCGTACTTGTCCGCAAGAGACTCGATGCCGAGTGCCATCGCGGCCATGTTCGTGAGCTGTTCGTCGCTCGTGCGCTCGATGTCGTAATCGTTTTTCCATTCGTCGACAAGCGCCTGAACCTGATCGGGCTTTTCCTTCAGGAACTTCTTGATCTCGGCGATCATTTCGGTGTCTTCCACCGGGATGATTTCGATGCCGAATTTCTCCAGAAGCTCGGATTCATTGTATTTGACGCTGAGGAACTGCCGGGGACGCACGGAAATCTGCATGATGCGGCAGTTTCTGACAGCCTTGACGGCGGAAGCCGTGCGGACGAAATCCTCAATGCCCTTTTCGATGACCGGAGAATTCATCCAGCAGTTTTCAATGTAGGTAAAGGGGACGTCGTAGCGAAGAAGCGCTTTGGTCGTCGCGAAAAGTCCGCACTGGATGTCGGTCTGACGGTTCGGGCAGACCTTCGGATCGGGCGGGCATTCGTCTCTCGGGCCCCATACGAGCACCGGGACGTTGAGCTTTTTCGCGAGCATCGCAACGGGCTCTTCCTGACCGAAATTGCAGTGGGGGAAGAAGACCGCGTCGACGCCGGCAGCTTTGAATTTCTTCTCAATCTTCGGAACCGCTTCGTAATCGAAAAGGAGTCCTTCCTCGTTGATGTCATCGATATCGATTACTGTAAGGTTCGGGATTTTCGCAAAAATCTCCGAAAGGCGGGGCATCAGGAGTTCCTTGACTTTTCTTGCATCCTGCGGTTTCGGGAAGGCATCACGTCTTGTCGGAACGACACCGAGTGTCAGATTCTTGTAATCGTACATAAGTCCTCCTGGTTTTTAACTTTTATTACAGCTTCACCGGCTGCGTGCCGAAGATCTGCATATGCATCTTGATGAAGTCCTTCGCAGCATCCTGCCCGGCAGCGACAACCTTATTGAACATCGGACGCTCGACGCCGTTTACAGCCTCTGCAATGGCCTTGCCGCCCGCGATCTGAACATAGGTTGCGAAGTTGATCTTGACGATACCGTTTTCGATGGATTTACGGAACTGCTCTTCGGAAAGACCGGAACCGCCGTGCATAACAAGCGGAATATCGATCGCTTCACGAAGCTCTGCGATGCGCTCGTAGTTCAGCTTCGGCTCGGTCGCGTAGAAGCCGTGAACCGTGCCGACGGAAACTGCGCACAGATCAACGCCGGAACCCTTGACATAGGCGACCGCTTCGTCAACGCCGGTGTAGATGGTGTCCAGACCGGAGTATCCCGCCACGTGGCCGATCTCGCCTTCGACAAGGACGTCACAGGCATGCGCTGCCTCAACAACCTTTCCGGACAGTGCGATATTCTCTTCAAGAGACTTCGCAGACGCGTCGATCATGACGGAGTTCCAGCCCGCGCGGATACCGCGTACGCAGCCGGCATAGCTCGGTGTGTGGTCCAGGTGAAGGATAACCGGAACCGGGCTTTCCTTTGCACGCAGAATGATCTGCTTCTCGAAGATTCTCGCACCCTTTTCGGTGAAGGAATTCTTCTCGGAATCCGGATTGTAGAAATCCCAGGTCTGGATCAGCGCGGGAACGCCCAGCTCTTCAGCGGCTGTCATGATGGCCTCCAGAGAATTCAGATCAAAAGCGTTGAATGCACCGATTGCCCAGCGGTCTTCACGCGCCTTCATAAGGATCTGCTTTTCCTGTCTTCCTGTAATTAACATTATATTACCTCCTCATATATAAAATATAATTACGTTTTCCTTAATGCCTTCCCCTCGAGGCCGCTGGGTGCCAGTGGCACCCGTATAGCGGGGTGTCTGCGAAGCAGACGGATGAGGTGTATTAAATAGCAACCGCACAGAGCGGGTTCGGCATATGAAGCTCCTCGGGCAGCTTCTCGTATGAAACGTTGTCGCCGTCCAGCGTGAGTCTGAAAATGGTCACGTTGTTGGTGCGTTCGTTGGTCACGAACAGCAGATCCTCGACGATCATGAAGTCTCTCGGGGAG
>CAMOZF010000357.1 GCA_946630765.1 uncultured Lachnospiraceae bacterium
AAAGCTCGCGCTCATGGAACTTGTAATCATAAAAGCCGATGGTCCGTGTAAAGCTGTTCCGGACCGCGTCGGCCGCCATTTTCGCGCGGTCAAAGCGGAGCTGCAGATCGATGCCGCGGTCGGCCTTCTGATAGACGCCCATTCTGAGACGCACGCGGTTTTCGGCGCTCTCCTCGCCCGCAAGGCCCTGCGAGGCCTTGTCCAGCATCTCCTGCAGATCCTGGCCGTGCGGCACATAGAGGTAGAAGGTGTCGGCCTCCTGGCGGCATACCATGCCCGGCAGATCGTGCACCATGGTTCTGAAGCGGGACGCAATCCTTTTCAGCACCCGGTCGGCATAGGCTCTGCCGTAGCGCTCATTGATCATGCGGAAATGGTTGATGTCCACGACGAGCGCGTCCATCTCCATGTCCGGATGGTGGCGGTCAAACTGCTCCGCATAGTTGAAGAAGAACTCCCGGTTGTAGAGTCCGGTCAAGGGGTCACGCTCTGTCACACGGATCGTGTCCCGGTCTTCACGCAGCTCAATCGTCCGCTGCACACGGGCAAGAATGACGCCCGGCTGCGGATAGGGCTTGGAGATGAAGTCACTCGCGCCCAGACTCAGGCATTCGATTTCCGCGCTCTGGTCGGAGGTTGCGACGATGACCGGAATATTGCGGATCTGTTCATCCTCCCGCATGATCCGAAGGATATCGAGTCCGCTTTTTTTCGGCATCTGAATGTCCAGAACCACCAGGGCCAGTGTATTGTAATTCTCCTGGATCGCCTGAAGCGCCTGCTCGCCATCCTCAGCAAGAAGCACCTCGTACGATTCCTCAAAGACCATGCGCAAGAGCTCCCGGTTGACCAGTTCATCATCGGCAACCAGGATCTGTCGTTTTCCGTGGGCGGCATAAATATTTCGATGGGTTTCAGGCATATCCGATCTCCTATGTCTCAGCCGTAAACAAATAGAAAACTGCCCGGTTTTTGCTCCGGACAGTTTTATTGTACTACGAAATATAAGGCCTGACAAGACTTTCTTCTTCGCTTCTCAGAGAAGAATGAAAGGAAGTGTGCGCATATCGCTGATCAGCCGGTCGGCCGCCGACAGATCCTGCGTCCCCGAGCCCGGGTTCACATAGCCGATACAGGCCATATTTGCGGCTTTCGCGGCTTTTGCGCCGTTTTCCGAATCCTCCACCACAATACAGGCTTCCGGCGCGGAATGCAGCCTTTTCGCGGCTTCCAGGAAGGTGTCCGGCGCGGGCTTCGAATGCTTCACCGCTTCACCGGAAAATAAAAGATCAAAATAGCCCGTAATGCCCGTCGCTTCCGTGAAGCGCTCGATCGCGGAAACCGGCGAGGAGGAGGCAACGGCCATTTTATAACCGCGCGCCCGAAGCGCCTGAAGGACCTCGATCATCCCCTCAGTCAGGAAATACCCTTCCTCTTCCTCGAGCTTCCGAAGCGTGTCCTGATAATAGCTCCGCACGGACTGCGGCTCGATATCCAGCCCGTAGTTCTCCCGAAGGATCCCCGAGAGCCGCTCGTAGCGCGCGCCGATGCAGGGCTTGTAAAGATCCCAGGGAAGCTCGGTCGCGCCGAAAAGTTCAAAAAGCGTTCTCTTCCAGGCCCGGTAATGCTGCGGCTCCGAATCCATCAGCACCCCGTCCATGTCCCACAGAATGGTCGTGTAGCTGCTCATACGGATCAGCTGAAGAAGGCCGAAGCCATCTTCTCAAGGTATTCGTAATCCTTCACCCCGGCGGTCTCATACGGCGAGTGCATCGCAAGCTGCGCAAGGCCGATATCCACCGAATGCACCGGCACGTGGGCAAGGGAAATCCGTCCGAGCGTGCTGCCGCCCATCATATCCGAACGGTTGAAGAAAATCTGAAGCGGTACGCCGGCGCGTTCGCAGAGGACCTTCAGCCGGGCCGCCGATACGCCGTCGGTGGTGTAGGCGAGGTTGCTGCTGTATTTCAGCAGGATGCCGCCGTTGACGACCGGACGATTGGTCGGATCGGTCTTCTCGGGGTGATTCGGATGCACCGCGTGACCGTTGTCCGCCGAAATCAGGAAGGAATTCGCAAGGCGGATCACCCGGTCTTCTTCGGAATCTCCGAGCGCCTCGCTGATCCGAAGAAGCGTATCCGACAGGAACGAGGAGCCCGCGCCCTGAATGCTTCCGGAGCCGACCTCTTCATTGTCGAACATACAGAAGACGGAGATCGCCTCCTGCTTCTCGCCGTTCAGGAAACCGTTCAGACCGCCGAAAGCGCATTCGATATCGTCAAGCCGCGGCGCGGAAATGAATTCTCCCTCCGCGCCCCAGACACAGCCTTCGGTCCGCGGGTAGAGGTACAGATCGTGCGCGAGGATATCCGCGGCATCAACGCCCGCTGCCTCCGCAACGATCTCCATAAATCTGCCCTTCGCCTCGATGCCGCCAAGAAGCGGCAGCATGTCCGTCTGGGCATTGTATTTGATGCCGTCATTGGTCTCACGGTTCATATGAATCGCGACATTCGGAATCAGCAGAAGGTCTCTGTCAACATTCACAAGGCCACTTTCGATCTCCCCGCCCT
>CAMOZF010000358.1 GCA_946630765.1 uncultured Lachnospiraceae bacterium
GAAAGAAGCGCGGGCCTTCCCTTTGCGCAGGGGCTGATCATCCAGCTTGCGGCGCTCTACGGCTATGATGAACTGGAGATGGTTTTTCTCTATGATCCCCCGGACGGGGAGGCGCTGGAATTTACAAAATGGCTTCCGCATGGTTTTGCGGAAGAGAACGGCATCCGCCTGATTGCGGCGGATCAGAATGAAGGAAAGGAGATTTCCGCATATCTACTTCAGGTCCTTCGGGAGAGAAGGGCAATTCCGGAACACGAGATCAGGCACACGAAGCCCTATATCGTGATCTTCTCATTCAGCCGGACGCTTTCCCGTCAGAATGAAGCCGTTCGGGAAATCCTCGCGGCAGGTCAGCAGCTGAATATCAGCGTGATTTCCATTTTCGATGAATACCGCATGCTTCCGAGAGAATGCACAAAGGTGATCGAGCTTCGAAACGGGGCGGGAAAGCTTTACGAGAGATCCGATGTGTACGGGCGCGGCCTTGATTTTGTGCCGGACATTTTTCCGGAAAATGATCCGAAGAAGCTTGCGGTGAAGCTTGCCAATACCTTCCTCCCGATGAATGCCGGGGCGCAGCTTCTCCCGAAGCAGCTCGGCTTTCTGCAGATGTACGGTGTTTCACAGGCCGAGCATCTGAATGTGACGGCGCGCTGGCATGAAAATAACCCCGCAAAATCCCTTCAGGTTCCGATCGGCGCGGATCCTTCGGGGGAGCCTTTCATGCTGGATCTTCACGAAAAATATCATGGCCCGCACGGACTGGCCGCGGGGATGACCGGCTCTGGAAAGTCGGAGTTCATCATGACCCTGATTCTATCGCTCTCGGTGAACTTCTCCCCCGAGGAGGCCGCATTTGTCCTGATTGACTACAAGGGCGGCGGGATGGCGAAGGCCTTTGAAAATCTGCCGCACACCGCAGGCGTGATCACGAATCTTGACGGCTCGGCAGTCCGGCGGTCGCTTGTGTCAATCGAATCGGAGCTCAGAAGACGGCAGCGGATTCTGGCTGCGGCCGGGAAAGCGCAGCGCATCAGCAATATGGATATCTACGCTTATCAGCGCCTTTTCCGGGAAGGCCGGGTGACGGAGCCCCTGCCGCATCTTTTCATCATTTCCGACGAATTTGCGGAGCTGAAAACCCAGCAGCCGGAGTTTATGGCGCAGCTTGTGAGCGCCGCGCGGATCGGCCGCTCTCTCGGGATTCATCTGATCCTGGCCACACAGAAGCCCTCCGGCGTAGTGGACGATCAGATCTGGTCGAACAGCAAGTTCCGGATATGCTTCCGGGTCCAGGAGCGCGCGGACAGTATCGAAATGCTGCGGCGCCCCGATGCTGCGGAGCTTCGGGAAACGGGCCGGTTCTACCTTCAGGTCGGCTACAACGAATTGTTTCTTGTCGGTCAGGGCGCCTATTCGGGCGCGCCTTACACACCCTCTGCCGCTGTGCGCCCGGAAAAGGACGAGCGCCTTCTGGTCATTGACCGGACGGGAAGGACGATCCGCGAGGTCCGGCCGGTCGGGAAGGATATTTCGGACGGCAGAAGGCAGCTGGAGGTGATTACTGCGTATCTTCGGCGCTGCGCAGCAGAAGAAGGCCTTCGCGCCCGGCCCCTGTGGCTGCCCGTCATGCCGCCTGCACCCGGACTTTTGGCGCTTCAGAAAAAATATCCGAAAAAGCCGGCGCCCTTTGTGCTGGAGCCGCTGGTCGGAGAATTTGACGATCCCGAGGAGCAGAAGCAGGGGGATCTGCGGCTTCTTCTGAGTGCCGAAGGCAATGCGGCCGTCTACGGCGCGGCCGGATCGGGGAAGACTTCCTTTCTGAATGCGATGGCGGTTTCGCTGATTCTTGAGCATGAGCCGGAGGAGGTGAATCTTTATCTCCTGGATTTCTCGGGAGAAACGCTTCAGGCCTTTGAGGGCGCGCCGCATGTCGGCGGCGTCGTGCTCCCGAACGAGGAGGAAAAGCTTCAGAACCTTTTCAAAATGCTGCAGAAGGAGGCGGCGCGGCGGAAAAAGCTTTTCGCGGACCTTGGCGGAGACATCGCTTCCTTTATCCGAAGATCCAAAGAGCGCCAGCCGTATCTGATCGTGGTCATCCACGGCTTCCCGGTTTTTACGGAAAGCTTTCCGGAGCGGGAGGAGGATGTTTTCCGGCTCTCCCGTGAAGGGAAAAAGCTCGGCATCTGTTTTGTCCTGACCTCCACGGAGACCGGCGGCATACGGCTTCGGCTCCTGCAGAATTTCAGGCAGATCTTTGTTCTGCAGCTGAATGATCCGTCCGATTACAGTGCACTCATCGGGCGGACCGAGGGCCTTTTCCCGGCAAAGTATAAAGGGCGGGGACTTTTCCGGCGGGAAAAGCTGCTGGAATTTCAGACGGCCGCGATCGCGGAGGAAGCGGAAAGATCTGAGACCATCCGGGCGATCTGCGCGCAGCGAAGTCAGAACTACAAAGGGAAACGGGCACAGCGGATTCCGGTGCTTCCCAAAACCGTCGATATCGATTTTCTGTACGCGGGACTTCAGAAGACGCGTTTTCTGAGGCTTCCTGTGGGCGTGGAGAA
>CAMOZF010000359.1 GCA_946630765.1 uncultured Lachnospiraceae bacterium
GCGCATCTTGACATGACCGTACTGGCCGTGACCGCCGGTCTGCTTCTTGTACTTGCTGTCCACGTCGGACTGCTTCAGGATCGTCTCCTTGAATGCAACCTTCGGCTCTTCCAGCTTGATTTCCGCTTTATAACGGGACAGGAGCTTGCTGACAACGATATCCAGCGCCTGATCGCCGACCGCATACAGCAGCTGCTGACGGTTCGCGGAGTCATTGACAACCTTCAGGGTCACGTCCTCAGCCATCATTCTTGTGAGTGCTGCGGAAACCTTGTCATCCTCGCCCTTGTTGGCGACAATGTAACGCTTATAGGTGTAGGGCTTCGTGAACTCCATCACAGGATAGGTCACGGAAAGCGCCTTCTCGCAGTAGGTATCGCCGGTCTTTGCGTCATTCAGCTTCGCAAATGCGCCGATATCGCCGGCATGAAGCTCCGGAACCTCGATCGTCTTGTTGCCCTGCAGCAGGTACAGCTTGCCGACCTTTTCCACGTTCTGCGTGCGCATGTTCAGCAGCTGATCGTCGGTCTTGATCACGCCGGACTTCACACGGATCATCGAATATTTACCGATGAAGGGGTCGACCATGGTCTTGAATACATAGACGCTCTTCTGCTTCGCATCGTCGTAATCCGCCTCGAAGTCGGAACCGTCATCCAGCTTTCCGACAGCCTTGGTCTGATTCGGTGCCGGGAAATATGCGAAGAAGTCGTTCATCATCGGGCGTACGCCGTGTGCGGTGATGCCGGCACCGACATAGATCGGAGCCATCTCGCCTTCGGCAACGCTGGACTTGAGCGCGGTGCGGATCTCTTCCTCAGAGAACTGCTCGCCTTCAAAATAGCGCTCCATCAGCTCTTCAGAGGTCTCTGCAACGGCTTCCATCAGCGCGCCGTGGCAGCTTTCGTAACCGTCCTTTGCAGAATCGGGGATTGCAATCTCCTGGCGCTTTCCGGCGTCGAGGAACTTATAGCCCTTGCCTTCGATGACGTCTACATAACCGGTCAGCTTCTCGCCTTCCTTGATCGGCTCAACAACCGGGGCAACCTTTGCACCGAACTTCTCCTTCAGGGCGTCGACAACTTCCTCGAAGCTGACGTCGGCCTGATCCATGCCGGTCACAAAGATCATACGCGGGGTATGGTACTTTTCACAGAGCTCCCATGCCTTGATGGCGCCGGTCTGAACACCGCCCTTGGCGTTGATGACGATTACCGCGCCGTCCGCTGCCGAAAGACCCTGCTCCGCTTCACCGACAAAATCGAAATAGCCGGGCGCATCGAGTACATTGATCTTCTTCTTATCCCACTCGATCGGAATTACGGAAAGGCTCATGGAGAAGCCTCTCTTCTGCTCTTCCTTGTCGAAATCGCTGATCGTATTGCCGGCCGTGATCGTTCCCATACGGCTTGTAAGACCGCCTAAAAAGGCCATGCTTTCCGCAAGTGTCGTCTTACCGCTGCTGCCGTGGCCCAGAAGCACGACGTTTCTGATGTCCTCTGTCTTGTAGACGTTCATTCTGTGTCCTCACTTTCCTTGTATAAATATCTGCGATCGTCCCTTAAAAGCGGTCAACCCGATCACAGGCATCATTTATAGTAGCATAGCACAACAGCGCTCATATTTCAACAAAATTCATAATTTTTCCGTGAGCATTTTCCGAAGTTCCGTCGGACTGAACATATATCGGGTGCTGCAGAAGTGACAGACGACCTCAATATCCTTTCCCTCGTCGATCATTTCCTGAAGCTCCTCCTTCGGAAGGCTCGCGATCATGTCTTCGGTCTTCTCCCTGCTGCAGTTGCAGGTGAAGCTGACCGGCGTGGTCTCGAGGATTTCCGGCGAAAGCCCCTCAAGGATCAGCCCGATCAGTGTTTCGGGGGTATAGCCTTCGGAAAGAAGCGACGTGACAGAGCTCACCTTCGCGATCCCCTGCTCCACGGCGGAAATCGTCTCCTCGGACGCGCCGGGCATCATCTGCACGATAAAGCCGCCGGCGGTTTTGACGGTGTTGTCGAGGTTCATCAGGACGCCGAGCCCGACGGAACTTGGCGTCTGCTCCGAGGTCGCGAAATAGTAGGTCAGATCCTCGGCGATTTCCGAGGTGACGAGAATCGTCTGGCCGACATAGGGCTCCTTGAGGCCGACGTCGCGGATCACCGAAAGCACTCCCAGATCCAGCGCGCCGCCGACATTGAGCTTGCCCTTGTCATTCGGCGGCAGGATGACGTCCGGAACCTTCACATAGCCCTTGACGTGTCCGCCGCTGTCGGCCGTGACCGTCAGCCCCTGAATCGGCCCGTCGCAGTCGATCTTCAGCGTCAGCAGGTCCTTTTCGGACTTCATCATCGCCCCCATCATCGCGCCGGCCGTCAGAAGACGCCCGAGCGCCGCGGTGCAGATCGGGCTGAGCCCGTGCGCCGCGCGGGCATATTCCACGGTATCCCTGGTAAACGCAGCAAAAAAGCGCACCTCGTCATTTGCCGCAGTTCCTCTGATCATATAGTCACTCATCCAATTATCCTCTTTCTCTTTCCAATGTCATCCCGAGCGAACGCAGTGAG
>CAMOZF010000360.1 GCA_946630765.1 uncultured Lachnospiraceae bacterium
TTTCCGGGTCCATATCCGTCTCGGTGCCGGCGCTTTCGTCTGCGGCGAGGAGACTGCCCTTCTGAACTCCATCATGGGCAAACGAGGCATGCCGCGTCCCAGACCGCCTTTCCCGGCAGTCAAGGGTCTGTGGGATCAGCCTACCATCATCAACAACGTAGAGACTCTGGCCTGTGTTCCGTACATCCTTCGTGAGGGCGCCGCAAACTTCGCAAGCGTCGGTACCGAAAGATCCAAGGGAACCAAGGTATTCGCACTCGGCGGCAAGGTTAACAACGTAGGTCTTGTCGAGGTTCCGATGGGAACCACGCTCCGCGAGCTGATCTATGACATCGGCGGCGGAATTCCGAACGGCAAAGAATTCAAGGCCATTCAGACCGGCGGTCCGTCCGGCGGATGTCTGACCAAGGAATATCTTGACGAGCCGATCGACTTCGACAACCTGGTAGCCAAGGGATCCATGATGGGTTCCGGCGGTGCCATCGTCATGGACGAAGACAACTGCATGGTCGACGTTGCCAAGTTCTACATGGAATTCATCTGCGACGAGTCCTGCGGTAAATGTACGCCGTGCCGTATCGGTACCAAGCGTATGCTTGAGATCCTTACCAGAATTACCGAGGGTAAGGGAACCATGCAGGATCTGGAAGATCTGGACGAGCTTTCCAAGACCGTAAAGGCAAACTCCCTCTGCGCTCTTGGCCAGACAGCAGCCAACCCCATTACTTCTACCCTGACTCATTTCCGTGATGAATATCTGGAGCACATCAACGAGAAGAAGTGCCGTGCACATGTCTGCAAGAGCCTGATGCAGTACGTCATCGATCCCGACAAGTGTATCGGCTGCGGCAAGTGCGCGAAGGGATGCCCGGCAGGCTGCATCGAGCGCAGCGATTACACCGCGCCCGGCCATAAGCTTGCATCCATGAAGATCGATCCGATGAAGTGCCTGAAGTGCGGCGCCTGCATCAGCGCATGCCGTTTCAACGCGATTGAGAAAAAATAAAGATAGGAGAATGAATAATGGCAAAGATCAATATTAAAATCGAAGGCATTCCCTATCAGGTTGAGGCGGGTCAGACGATCCTGGAGGCCGCCAAGGCCTGTGGATATGAGATCCCTTCTCTTTGTACCTTTAATCACGGGGAATGTAATGTCGGCTCCTGCCGTGTCTGCCTGGTAGAGGCTACAGGTGCCCGCGGCCTTGTTGCATCCTGCGTATACCCGGTAGCTGAGGGCATGGAAATCCGTATCGGATCTCCCGCAGCGATCGAAGCACGCCGCCGCAGCGTAGAGCTGCTTCTTTCCAACCACAACAAGAACTGCCAGCAGTGTGATAAGAACGGAAACTGCGAGCTTCTTCATGTTGCCAACATGACCGGTGCAAGAGATGACGCTTTCGCAGGCGTTCATTCAGAGGTTCATATCGACCGTCTGGCTCCCGGCCTTGTACGCGATACCTCCAAGTGCATCCTCTGCGGACGCTGCATCGAGAGATGCAAGAACGCTCATGGCCTTGGAATCCTCGGCTTCGAGAATCGTGGTTTCAGAACCTATGTTTCTCCGGCAGAAAACCGCAGCTTCGCAAATTCACCCTGTATCCAGTGCGGTCAGTGCGTGAACGTATGTCCGACCGGCGCTCTTATGGAAAACTCCGAGATCGAGAAGATCGACGAAGCATTCCGTCAGGGCAAGCATGTCATCGCTCAGGCAGCTCCGGCTGTCCGTGCGGCACTCGGCGAAGAGTTCGGTTATCCGATCGGAACTCCGGTTACCGGCAAGATGGCAGCCGCCATGCGCCGTCTGGGCTTCGAGCGTGTATATGACGTAAACTTCGGCGCCGACCTTACCATCATGGAAGAGGGAACCGAGCTTCTGCATCGTCTGACCGAGGGCGGAGTTCTTCCGATGATCACTTCCTGCTCACCCGGCTGGGTCAACTATGCCGAGCTGAACTACAGCGATCTTCTTCCGCATCTGTCCAGCTGCAAGTCCCCGCACCAGATGCAGGGTGCCATCATCAAGTCCTGGTGGGCAAAGCAGAATAATCTGGATCCGAAGGATGTCTTCGTTGTATCCGTTATGCCCTGTGTTGCCAAGAAGTACGAAAAAGCCCGCGAGCAGGAGAAGGTCAACGGAATTCCGGACGTGGATGCCGTTATCACCACAAGAGAGCTTGCCCGCATGATCCGCCGCAGCGGTATGCTGTTCCAGAGACTTCCCGAGGAAGACTGGGATCAGGACATCATGGGCGATTACTCCGGCGCAGGCGTCATCTTCGGCGTCACCGGCGGTGTTATGGAAGCTGCCCTTCGTACCGTATACTTCAAGCTGACCGGCAAGGAGCATGATCCGATCGAGTTCACGGCTGTCAGAGGCCACGATGCAGGAATCCGCGAGGCTTCCATCGACATCAACGGCACAGTCGTCAACGTAGCCATCGCATCCGGCATGCGCAGCGCATCCGTGCTTCTTGACGAGATCCGTGCAGGCAAGTCCAAATATCAGTTCATCGAGATCATGGGCTGCCCGGGCGGCTGCATCAACGGCG
>CAMOZF010000361.1 GCA_946630765.1 uncultured Lachnospiraceae bacterium
TTACCGTTGACGATCTGTTCCATCTTCACAGAGGAGGCAGGGTGTCGAAAACGACGGCGATCGTGGGAAGCATCCTGAGCATCAAACCGGTGCTTCACGTGGACGACGAAGGACATCTGATCGCCATCGGAAAGGTCCGCGGACGGAGAAAGTCCATCCTGGAGCTGGCAAGGCTTATGGACGAGAAGATCGGAAGCTATAAGGACAGCTGTGATACCATCTTTATCAGTCACGGCGACTGCCTGGAGGATGCCAGACTCCTGGAAGAGAAGATCCGGGAAAAATATCCCCTTAAGACCGTTCTGATCAACTATGTCAATCCAACGATCGGTTCGCATTCCGGCCCCGGAACGCTGGCGCTGTTCTTCCTGGGAGATCATAGGTAAACAAACATTCTGAAAGCTGTGAAAGATGTTGCGCTTAGGCAGAATATGCGATATAATGTTACAGTGAACGCAAAACATTCTGTTTGCTGTTGTACACAGCCAGCTCATTCAGAAAGGGGAGAAGCAGATGGGCCTGATCAAAGAATTTAAAGAATTCATCACTCGCGGCAATGCCATGAGCATGGCAGTCGGTGTCATCATCGGCGGCGCCTTCACGGCAATTGTTACATCTCTTAACGAGGATATCATTACACCTATCCTTGGCATTTTCGGTGGAGTAGATTTTTCAGCTCTCAGTGTAAAGCTTGGAAGTGGAGAAAACGCACCGGTTCTTGGCTATGGTAATTTCATCACTGCCGTGATCAATTTCCTGATCACCGCACTGGTTATTTTCCTGATCGTCAAGGCACTCAACACCATGTCAGAGAAGATGAAAAAGCAGGAAGAAGCAGCACCCGCTACAACCAAGACCTGCCCGTACTGCCAGAGCGAGATTCCGATCAAGGCTACCCGCTGCCCGCAGTGTACATCCGAACTTAAAAATTGATCCCGGACGGGATAAAATGATCTCAGCAGACAACGTGCCGGCGGCGCGTTGTCTGTTGTTATGTTAAGGAGGTTGTCCCCTTTATGGAATTTGTTCTTCACTCAGACTACAGCCCCACGGGCGATCAGCCCCAGGCGATCGAGCAGCTGGTCCGGGGCTTCAAAGAAGGAAATCAGTGTGAAACCCTTCTCGGCGTGACCGGATCCGGCAAAACCTTTACCATGGCGAACGTGATCACTCAGCTTCAGAAGCCGACTCTGATCCTGGCCCATAACAAAACACTTGCCGCCCAGCTGTATGGGGAAATGAAGGAATTCTTTCCCGACAACGCGGTGGAGTATTTTGTTTCTTATTATGATTATTACCAGCCGGAGGCCTACGTGCCTTCTACTGATACCTACATAGAAAAGGACTCTTCCATCAACGACGAGATCGACAAGCTGCGCCTGTCCGCCACGGCGTCCCTTTCGGAGAGAAGGGACGTCATTATCGTCGCGTCTGTTTCGTGCATCTACGGAATCGGTTCGCCCAAGGACTTTCAGGAAATGATGATCTCCCTGCGGCCGGGCATGGAAAAGGACCGCGACGAGGTGCTGCGCGAGCTGGTGGATATCCAGTATACCCGGAACGAGATGGATTTCCACCGCGGGACATTCCGGGTCCGGGGCGATGTGCTTGAAATCTTTCCTGCAAACAGCTCTGACGAAGCCGTCCGCGTCGAATTTTTCGGGGACGAGATCGAACGCCTTTCCGGCATCGATGTTCTGTCCGGGCGGGTGAAATGCGAGTACAGCCATGTGGGAATCTTTCCGGCTTCTCATTATGTCGTTCCAAAAGAGCAGATGAGGAAGGCGGCCGAAGAGATCGAGGCAGAGCTTGAGGAACGAGTGGAATTCTTCCGCAGCGAGGACAAGCTTCTGGAAGCGCAGCGGATCGCGGAGAGAACACACTTTGATATAGAAATGATGAAGGAAACGGGCTTCTGCTCCGGAATTGAAAATTATACCCGTTTTCTGTCGAACCTGAAGCCCGGCGAGCCTCCCTATACACTGATGGACTATTTCGGTGACGATTATCTGCTGATCATCGACGAGTCTCATAAGACGATCCCCCAGGTCGGGGCCATGTACAACGGGAACCTGAGCCGGAAGCAGACGCTGGTGGATTATGGCTTCCGCCTTCCGTCCGCGAAAGACAACAGGCCTCTTTCCTTCGAGGAATTTGAGGGAAAGATCGATCAGGTGATGTTTGTTTCGGCAACGCCGGGCGAATACGAAGCAGAACACGAACTTCTCCGGGCAGAGCAGGTCATACGGCCCACCGGTCTTCTGGATCCTAAAGTGGATGTGCGGCCCGTCGAAGGGCAGATCGACGATCTGCTCGGAGAAGTGAATGCGGAGATCACAAAAAAGAACAAGGTCCTGATCACGACCCTGACAAAGAGAATGGCCGAAGACCTTACCGATTATATGAAGAACGTCGGGATCCGGGCAAAATATCTGCATTCGGACATCGATACGCTGGAACGCGCCGAGATCATACGGGACCTGCGTCTTGACAAGTTTGACGTGCTTGTGGGCATTAATCTTCTGAGGGAGGGCCT
>CAMOZF010000362.1 GCA_946630765.1 uncultured Lachnospiraceae bacterium
CGGGCTTCGGAGACTGTGCAGATAAACATGCCGTGCGTGCCGAGGTCCACGTAATTTTCAACGTCCAGGGACATGAAGGCGTTGATGTAGCGGTCGAGGAAGACAAGGCCGTTATCGGAGCGCAGGACTTCCTGGCCGGCGAATTTATCGACAGAGCGGCCGGAGCGGAAGCCGAAGTCCTCGAATACTTTGAAGGGCGCCTCGACGGACAGGCAGTTCACGTTCATCTTTCCGGTCTTCTGGATCACGTGGTGCGAATAGTTCTGCTTATTGATGCAGACAGCGACCCGGTTCGGATTGTCGGTGACCTGAGAGACGGTGTTGACGATCAGGCCGTTGTCCTTGGTGCCGTCGTTGCTGGTGACGACATAGAGACCGTAGCCGATCCTGAAGAGCGCGGTCAGATCCTTCTTGTTCGCGGTTTCATTATTTTCCGCGACATAGTCCTTGCAGAGCTCGTCCGCGAGCGCTTCGAGCTCCTGCTTGTTGACGTCGTTCATCGCGGACTTGATCTTCACGTTGTTCTCAGTGAAGGTCAGGTTCTTGCAGCCTTCGAGCATACCTTTCATGACCTTCATGGCCATCGGCGCCCAGGAACCGTTCTCGATGAATGCGACTGTGCGCTTCTGGTAGTTCCGCTCGGTCAGATGCTCGATAAAGCTTCTCATGAAGGGGAAAATGTCTGCGTTGTAGGTCGTGGTCGCGAGCACAAGCTTGCCGTAGCGGAAGGCATCCTCGACGGCCTCCGCCATGTCCATTCTGGCAAGGTCGTGCAGCTCGACCTCCGGGCAGCCGCGGGCACGAAGAAGATCCGCCAGCTTCAGAACGGCTTCTTTGGTATGGCCGTAGACCGAGGTGTAGGCGATGACGACGCCCTCCGACTCGACCTCATAGGAGGACCAGGTATTGTAGAGCCCGAGATAATAGCCGAGGTTCTCCGTAAGCACCGGTCCGTGCAGCGGGCAGATCTTCTCGATCTCGAGACCTGCGGCCTTTTTCAGAACATTCTGTACCTGCTGGCCGTATTTGCCAACGATGCCGATGTAGTAGCGGCGGGCTTCGCAGGCCCAGTCTTCGTCGACGTCAAGCGCGCCGAATTTGCCGAAGCCGTCGGCGGAGAAGAGCACCTTGTCGAAGCTGTCATAGGTCATCAGGACCTCCGGCCAGTGAACCATCGGAGCGCCGACAAAATGCAGCACATGTTTTCCAAGGGGCAGCTCGTCGCCGTCCTTGACCTCGATCCTGCGCTCCGCATAGTCTTTGCCGAAGAAATTCTGCATCATCGGGAAGGACTTGCTGTTGGAGACGATCGTGAGCTCCGGATAAATGTCCATGAGCTTCGCGATATTGGCCGAATGGTCCGGCTCCATATGCTGGACAACGAGGTAGTCCGGCTTCCGGCCGTCGAGCGCCTTTTCGAGGTTGTCGAGCCATTCATGGGTAAAGTTCTGATCGACTGTATCCAACACGGCGATTTTGTAGTCTTTAATAACATAGGAGTTGTAAGCCATCCCGTTCGGAACGTCATACTGGCCCTCGAACAGGTCGATTTTGTGGTCGTTGACGCCGATGTAGAGGATATCATTTGTGATTTTCATAGGGAGCACCTCACATTAAATAGTTAATAATAACCGCAGCCATTTTCGGGGAAACCGCGGTTGTGTTCTCGGAATAAGTATAGTATAATCAAGTCAGATTTTCAAGGAGATAATTCTTTCCTGGAACAGACAGTAATCCGGGAAAGGAGGAGGGAATATGAAAAGAAGCGTAAAACAAGGCCTCGCGGCACTTCTCTCGGTACTGGCAGCGATGCTGCCGGCAGTTTCCGCCTATGCGGACGTTGCCTACGATCCGATAGATGCCCTTCTTTACGATGTCGGGCCGATTCTGCTGATTCTTCTGATCGTGATATTGGTCATATCGCTGATCGCGGGCGCCGTGCTTCTGATCATCTTCTCGGTGCGGAAAAAGAGAAGAAGAGCTGCCGCAGAGAAGAAAAACGACGAAGCATAACACTTATGGGGAGGTGGGTTTCATGGAAAAGGCGAAGATCAGGCATAGGGCGAAACTTTTTCTATCCGCAGTAATATCTGCGGCAATCCTGCTGCTTCGTGAAGTGAAGGCCTTTGCGGACCATATCGCACCAGAACCGAAGGATGTGCCGGGGCATGGCTTTCTGGAGGCCCTTCCGGTAATTGCGCTTTTGATCCTTGGACTGGCAATTCTTACCGGCGTAATCCTGGGAATCGTGTTCTGGCTAAGAAAGCGGAAAACGCATAAAGAAATTCATGAGGAGGGAGCATCGAAATGAAAAGGGAGAGAACGATTTTTGCCGCAGTAATATCTGCGGCAATCCTGCTGCTTTGTGAAGTGACGGCCTTTGCGGACGCGGTGGCGCCGGGACCGGTGGAAATGATTCGCGGGAATCTCGGAAGTGTGCTCGGGACCATTGTGATTATCATTTTGGCGGTCGTGGTGGTAACGGGCATCGTGCTCCTGATTATCTTCAGGAGGCGAAGAAAGAACCGGGAGCG
>CAMOZF010000363.1 GCA_946630765.1 uncultured Lachnospiraceae bacterium
AGCGCCCCAGGCAGCGGGATACGCGGCGTCCGCACCTGCAAGCGTCAGCTCCTTTCCGTACTGGAAAAGCGCGGCGGCCATGCCGACCGAGACGAAGGCATTGGCGATCTGCTCAAGAATCTGCGAGACGGCTGTCGGAATCATGGTCTGAAGTCCCTGGAAGAAGCCCCGGAGAACGCCCAGAACCGCCATGATGAAGATCGTCGGCGCAAGCCATTTCAGGGCAATCGCCGCATTCGGCGAGCCCATGACCTTCGTGCAGAAAATATCCGCGAGGAAGAAGGTCAGAAGCGAGAAGCTGAGACCGACTGCCGCGGCAAATAAAAAGGCGACGGTCATGATCCGCTTCGTCTCCTTCCACTTGCCGACCGCGGTTCGCGCGCTGACAAGCTTCGATACCGCCAGCGGCAGGCTGTAGGACGACAGAAGAAGCAGGATGTTGTAGACGGAGTATGCGGTCGAATAGTACCCGTTTCCTTCCGAGCCGATGATGTTGACCATCGGAATCCTGTAGATCATGCCGATGAAGCGAACCAGAATCGATGCGACTGCGAGGATGCCGCCGTGTGCAAGAAAAGTATTGGATCGTTTGTTTGTGCTCATAAGTTGAAGAGCCTCCCAAAATGATTTATCTCGTGATCCCGAGCGTATTCAGGATCTTGCGCTGTTCTTCTTCCATCAGAAGACGTTCGTCCTCTTCCATGTGGTCGTAGCCGAGAAGATGCAGGATGCTGTGGACGGCGAGGAATGAAAGCTCGCGCTTCTCTGTGTGGCCGTACTCTTCTGCCTGGGATCTGACCCTGTCACAGGAAATGATCATGCTGCCGAGCATGTATTCGCCGGTGTCGGGATTGAAGACGTCGTCCTGCGATTCCAGTCCGTCATAGTCCGCCGGCTTTTCGTAAAAGGCCATCGGGAAGGAAAGCACGTCTGTAGGGGCGTCAATGCCTCGCTCCGCGAGATTGATTTCGTGAATGCCCGCATTGTCCGTCAGGATCACTTCCACCTCAGCCTCGTAGGGACATTTTTCAATGTCGAGTGCGGCCTCGATCACTTCCCGAAGAAGCGGTTCCGGGTCAAAGCCGAAATCCGCGTTCACTTCATTTTCGATTGTTACGGTCATAACGTCCCCTTCCCGGTACGGAAGACTTATGCGCAGCTTCGTACTGCTCATAGGCTTCGACGATTTTCTGTACGAGCGGATGACGGACAACGTCGCGGTTTGTCAGCTCCACGATGCCGATCTCCGGGATTTTCCGTAGAATCCGAAGCGCGAGATCCAGTCCGCTTTCGGTGCCTGAAGGCAGGTCCTTCTGCGTCTTGTCGCCGGTCACGATGCACTTACTGTTGAAGCCGATACGCGTCAGGAACATTTTCATCTGTGAACCGGTGGTGTTCTGCGCCTCGTCAAGGATAATGTAGGCGTTGTCGAGCGTGCGGCCGCGCATGTAGGCCAGCGGTGCGACCTCAATCGTTCCGCGTTCCATATTGTGCTGGAAGCTTTCCGCGCCCATGATCTGGAAAAGCGCGTCGTACAGCGGACGGAGGTAGGGGTCGATCTTGCTCTGCAGATCGCCCGGAAGATAGCCGAGCTTCTCTCCCGCTTCAATCGCGGGTCTCGTCAGGATGATCTTCTCGACCTCGTTATTCTTGAAGGCCTGTACGGCCATGGCGATTGCCAGATAGGTCTTGCCGGTGCCGGCGGGACCGACGCCGAAAACGATCATTTTTTCGCGCATCGCATCCACGTACTTTTTCTGTCCGACGGTTTTGGGCTTGACGGGCTTTCCGCTGACCGTATGACAGATGACGTCCTTATCGATCTCGGGAAGCGCGTCCTCTGCGCCCTCCATTGAAAGCGCGATCGCGTAATCCACATTCTGCTGCGTAATCGTATTCCCCCTTTCAGAAAGACGAAGAAGGCTTTCCATGATACCGAGCGCCCGATCCACGCGGTGCTTTTCGCCGCTGATCCGGATCTCTCCGTTTCTTTCCAGAATCTCAACATTCAGTGTCCGTTCGATTTTCCGGACATTCTGATCCAGTTCGCCGAAGATGTTTTTCTGGTGTTCGACGGGCATATTATCCATGGCTTTTATGACCTGCATCCGATCCTTTTACCCCCGGACATTCAAAATCAATACTATCATAACACACTTTATGATGATTTGCACTCTTTTTTTCATAATCACGAAAAAACCGCCTGCCGGTTGGATCGGCAGGCGGTTTATAAGGATTAGTTGTATTTACGCTTTCTCGCAGCTTCGGATTTCTTTTTACGCTTTACAGAGGGCTTCTCGTAATGTTCGCGCTTACGGATTTCCTGCTGGATACCGGCCTTTGCGCAGTTTCTCTTAAAACGGCGAAGCGCGCTGTCCAGTGTTTCATTTTCCTTAACGATAACGGTTGACATCTATTTTCACCTCCTTCACAAAGAGAGCTATCATGCATCTTCATGCATTGAGCCATCGGGGACTCGAACCCCGGACAACTTGATTAAAAGTCAAGTGCTCTACCACCT
>CAMOZF010000364.1 GCA_946630765.1 uncultured Lachnospiraceae bacterium
CCTGAAAATACGCAATATACTTTCCGTCCTGATCGGGCATTTTCCGCCGGACGCGTTCCTTTCCCCGGCGGATCTGCTCCGTGACACTCAAGCTGCGGTCCTCCGTGAACTCGCCGCTTCCCGCGCCTGAGCAGAAGATGCAGCCGGACCGCCCAAGCGTCCCGTCCCGGTTCGGGCAGGTGAAGCCGCCGTCGATCGCGATCTTGTACACCTTCGTGCCATATGTCTCTTTCAGATATTCATTGACTGTCTGCATAGTAATCTCTAAGCTCGCCTGCGGGGGTATTACACAACTCGCCTGCGGGATTGCATTTCCTCTTCGGAGACGACCAAGTCTCCTCAGAGGAAACGCAATTACCCTCGGCTCGAATTATTTCATTTCCCTCAGCGCCGCGCAAATCTCAGGTTCCTTCTCATAAAGATACCGGATGATGCGAAGGGTGCCGACCACTTCCTTCATGCCAAGTGCGCGTTCCTCTTCGGCCGCGCCCGTCAGGCCAAGCGCCCTTTTGATATTGTATTCCAGCCAGTGAACCCAGTCGTAGGCAATTCCGAAGAGACTGTCGTATGATCTGAAACCGTTGTCATATTCCGAAAGATAGCCTTCAAAAAAGGCCTGAAGCCGCGCTTTCTGAAAATCGCCGCTGAGCGTGCCGCACCACTGAAGCGCGAGGATCAGGGCGGATTTCGCCGGGTTCCCGTAATCCAGGCACTCGAGGTCAATGACATAGGCCGCGCCTTCCTTCCACATCACATTCTTCGGGTCCATGTCGTCATCTGTAATGCAGCAAATGGGCGGAAGGGCCTCCTCTGCCTGCTTCAGTTTTTCAAGCGCTTCGGAAAGGACCGTCAGATTTTCCAGAAGGAGCTTGTGAAGTGCCTCATCCTTTCCTTCCGCCGCCTGAAGGTATCCCGAAAAATCAATCGTCCCGCCCGTGTCCTCCGGCGGTTCTTTTCGGAACGACTCCACGGCATGTATTTTCCCGAGAATCCGTCCGACTTCCCGGCACATTTCAGGATTAATATTTTCCGGATCCGTACGCGCCCCGTCCAGCCAGCGGAAGATGTTAAAATACTCCCCGGAAATTTCCTGCATTTTCCGCCCGTCAAATTCAAGCGCCGGCACGATCGGGATTTTCCGCTGCTGAAGCTTTCTTTCAAGCTGCTCCGCCCGGCAGAAATTCTCCATCACGCCCGGCCGCGCCATGATCTCGGGGTTCAGATGCTTCACAGCGTAGATGCCGCGCTCTGTTTCCACGCGGTACATCCGGTGCAGCAGTCCGCCGGATACACGGACGATTTCCTGCTTCGGCGTTCCTGCTCCGCAGCGCTCCATCAGCGCCATCAGCATTTTTTCTTCCTGACCCATGTCATTTCCCTCTCTTTGTCGGGGACTAAATCAGTCATTTGGACCTGTCCCCGCAGACGAACATTCCGGTCAGCTGGGGGACGTCGAAACGGCTTGTGAAAAGCGCGCATTTGCAGAGAAAGGCGTAGTAAATGTGCCTGCCGCTACCGCTCAGGGATTCGTAGTTGGCCTGGCCCTTTGCGAGGATGACGTCCGCGCAGTCCATCACGTCCTTCGCCTCCTGCGGAAGAAGCTCATACACGGTTCCTGCGATCTGAATTTACAGTATTTTCTTCGGCATCCAGCGGAGGTAATCGCCGGAAACCAGACTGTATTCCACGCCGTGATATTCTCCCATAATGCTGTCGTGGAAGCGGGCTTCGCCGTGGCAGTGCGCATAAATCACCTGGGAGGCGTGGTACTCCTCCGCCATCCGCGTGAAGACGCTCTCCTTCTCCAGAATATTCGTCGGCGGGTAATGAAGGAACATGATGAACTTCCGAAAGCCGTCCTTCACCGCCCGTTCAAAACCCTCCCGGAGCCGCTCCTCTTCCCTTTTGACAAGCTTTTTTGCATGTGCCTCGGCCTTTTCGTCCCAGTCCACGATCCGTCCCCTGCCGTCCAGATAGAAGGGGCCTTCAAAGGTATAGCCCTTTGCCGCGACAAGCGCAGTGTCCCCATAAGCGGCATAATTCCCCTGCAGGAAAAAAAGCCTTCCCGAGAAACGCTCGTTCAGGCTTTCTGTCTTTTTGGCGTCCCAGAACATATCGTGATTGCCGCGCGTCAGGATCTTTCGCCCCGGCAGGCGCTCGATGTAATTGAAGTCTTCCTCGCACTCCGCAAGATTCTTCCCCCAGCTGTGGTCGCCGACCAGCACGAGCACATCCTCCGGCTGAATCAATTTGCTGCAGTTTTTCGCAAACTTCTCTTCATGATTCCGCCAGAGCCGGTCCTTCTGCTGCGTCAGATTCGGAAGCTTCGACTGAAAATGCAGATGCAGATCACCGATTGCATAGAGACTCATAACCACTTTTTCCTTTTAAACCAGATGAGACACAGGACGACGATCAGAACGGAAATGATGAATATCGCCGGATAGGCCCATTTCCATTCCAGCTCGGGCATGTAGCGGAAATTCATCCCGTACCAGCCGGCGATCAGGGGCAGCG
>CAMOZF010000365.1 GCA_946630765.1 uncultured Lachnospiraceae bacterium
TCAGAATCAGAAATCTGTGATCGCGTACTGCCGAAGTTCCGGATCCAGATCGTCGATACTCATGCTGAGGCTGATGATGAAATCAACATTGCAGAGCTCGCTGATCGTCAGAAGCTGTGAAATATAATCATTGATCGGCGCATCTTCATGCTCCAGTCTGGCCATCTTCAGGAAGCTGTCCAGATAAACCTGCTGAATATCGTAATTGGATGAAACGATGCCGAGAATGAATCCGATGAATTCGTCGCCGCTCTTTAAGGGGTAGCGGGACGCGTCCACAAGACGGATCTTATTATTCAATTCATACATATGATTGCGGCTCTTATCGATATATACGATACGACCGTCCGCTTCCTTGATGGCCGCATTGGCCTTGTCCAGAAGATATTTTGTTTTTCCTTTGCCTTTGTCTCCAACAACTAATTGAATCATGGCAGTGTCCTCCTTATCCGCAGATACAGCACTGCGGTCTGTACTTGACTCTATTATATTTGATACGCGCAAAAAAAGCAAGCACAAAAGACCATAGTTCTTGACGGGCTGTGTCATTCGGTGTTAAGATGTTCCTGAAGAAAGATTTCCGGGAAGGCTTCCGGCGCAAAATGCGCGGCCGGACAGGGCTTTCAGGAAGGAGTGAACATGGATCAACTGACAATGACATTGACGAGCGGATGGCGCTTTCATAAGGGAGACTGCGATGACGCCTGGTTCAAGGGATTCGACGACAGCGGCTGGCGGAAGGTGATTGTTCCGCACGACTGGTCGGTCGAGTCGCCGTTCTCGAGGACCAATTCCTCCGGGACCGGGTATCTGGACGGCGGGATCTCCTGGTACCGCGTGCGCTTCCGGCTGCCCTACGAATATATCGGCGCCCGTGTGCGGGTCGTTTTTGACGGCGTATACAAGAACAGCCAGGTCTGGTGCAACAGCTACTATTTCGGCCGCCGCCCGAATGGCTATACCGAGTTTTCCTACGATATCACGCATGCGGTGCAGTTCGGACAGAAGGAAAATGTGATCGCGGTCAAGGTCAGCCACCCCGACACCGCGGATTCCCGCTGGTTCACGGGCTCGGGCATTTACCGGAAGGTGCGGATCCTTCTCGAGGACCCGGTGCATCCGGTGCTTCACGGGGTCATTTTCTCCGCGGACAATGTCACTGCCGAAAAGGCCGATCTTACGGTACGCCATCTGATCCGAAATGACGGTGCGGAAGAGAAAACGGTGAAGGTGCGCACGGCGCTTGTGGACCGCACGACGAAGGCGGTGCAGGCGGAGCTTTGCGGAGAAATTTCCTGCGCGCCCGGAAAGGAAACGGCGCTCGTGCTTCAGGGGCCGATCGAAAACCCGCGGCTCTGGTCCGTGGAGGAGCCGACGCTCTATACGATGCGCTCCTATTACGAGACAGACGGCGAGAATTCGCTTGTTGACGAGGAAAAGGTCGGTATCCGCAAGATCGAGTTCGACCCCGACCGCGGATTCTTCCTCAATGATCAGCCGATGAAGTTCAAGGGCGTGTGCCTCCACCACGATGCGGGCCCGCTTGGAGCAGCGGTCAGGGCGGAGGTCTGGCAGCGCCGGCTGTCGGTGCTTCGCGAGATGGGCTGCAACGCGATCCGCTGCAGTCACAATCCGCACATGCCGGAGCTTTACGATCTCTGCGACGCGATGGGCTTTCTGATGATGGACGAGGCATTTGACGAGTGGGAAGCGCCGAAAAATAAATGGTGGCAGGGCCACAATGTCTATCCGCCGAAGCATCAGGGCTATTATGAGGATTTCCCCGAGTGGCATGAGCGCGATCTTCGCGCGATGGTGCAGCGCGACCGGAACCACCCCTCTGTCGTCATGTGGTCGATCGGCAATGAAATCGATTATCCGAATGACCCCTACTGTCATCCGAAGTTCAGGGAAATGACCGGCAATAACGACGCCAATAAACCGGCGGCGGAGCGCCAGTACAACCCGGACAAGCCGAATATGGAGCGGCTCGCGGTTCTTGCGAAGGAGCTCGTTCGGATCGTGAAGGAGGAGGATACGACGCGTCCCGTGACGCTGGCTTCTGCCTTTCCGGAGCTCAGCTCGTACCTCGGTTTCCTGGACGATCTGGACGTCATCGGATACAATTATAAAGAGGCGCTTTACGCGCAGGATCACAAGCGCTTCCCCGACAAACCGATCATCGGCTCCGAGAACGGAAAGTCTCTGGAGGCCTGGCAGACGGTGCTTGACAACGACTACGTCATGGGGCAGTTCCTGTGGGTCGGCATTGACTTCTTGGGAGAGGCGCACGGCTGGCCGGTGTACTGCTCACAGGCAGGGCTTCTGACGACGGACGCCTTCCCGAAGGACGTTTACTATGAGCGTGCGAAAATGTGGGGCGGAACCGCCGAAAAGCCGCCGTTCTCCGACACCGAAGCGGTCGGCGCGGAGGTGAGACTGTGGCGGGAAGGCGATGGTCTCACGAAACGGACCTTTGAGAAGGCCGCTTCCGAGACCGGCTACA
>CAMOZF010000366.1 GCA_946630765.1 uncultured Lachnospiraceae bacterium
TTGAAACGCCCGAGCGGGAAGGCGTGCTCTTCCCGATGCTCGAGGTCCGCGCCGGCATCGTCGGATAAGCCGGCCGGGGAAGAAGCGTTCATCCATACCCCAGGGGGAGCATCTCCGGCAGCACGGAATCAGTTGGCCTTCCCTAAGAAACCGCTTGCCATGGTGCCGTAAAAGGACATGATCATGGTCTCGATGATCAGGGCGACCCGCTCCTTCGGGGTGCTGCAGTTCTGCTCGATCCAGCGGACCCAGAGCGCCGCGATCGCCCCGCAGATATAGGCGTAGCACAGATCGCCTTCGCTTTCCGAGGGGCAGGCGGGGTCGATTCCTTCGCGGAAGACACCGAGCTTTTCCGTGAGCGCCCTTTCCGCGAGATCGCTGTGGCTGTCGCTTACCAGATGCTGGAGAAGCTTCTTGTTCCGGATCGTGATATTCAGGGCGTTCAGGATTTTTCTGCGCGCCGGAATGTTCTCAACGCCGGCCAGCTCCAGTACGGAAAAGATCTGGCCGAACAGATCCTTCGCCATGTCGGCGGAGAAATCCTCTATATCTTCAAAATATCGGTAAAAGGTCGTCCGGTTGACGTCAGCAGCGCTGCACAGCCGGACGATCGTGATGTCTTTGGGGTCCATTTCCTTGACAAGATCCACATACGCTTCCCGCAGCATGCGGATGGTCATCTGCTGTCTGCGGGTTCTTTTCTGGTCTTCCATCTCCGATTCTCCTCTTTCTCTTTTGGCAGCCGGTTTTCAGAACCGTTTCCCGGATTGTAACATATGATTTGAAATGCAGCAAGTGTCTCAAAAAATAAATTTGAAAAACTGAGACAAAACCTGCGACAGATGTTGCGTTCGGGACAGATGGGCCTGAGCTGAGGATTGACAGAAATCCCGCGGATTTCCTATAATCGAAGCAGAAAAAAGAGTGTATGAATGCGTCAGAAATAAAGACGCAAATCACAAATCAAGGAGGAGGATTAAATGCCGAAGTATTCTGATGCCACCTGGGGCGGCGAAACGAAGGTGCTGGAAAACGACAGAATCCGCGTGGAGGTGCATAACCGGGCAACCGGCTGGGCCTACGCGGAATTCTACACGAAGGAAGGAAAGCTTATGGGCGTGCTGCCGTATCTCGGCGCGGTCCGCGACAACGCGGGCGGCGAGCGGGGCAACATGAGCGCGCTTCGGAGAATCGAATCGCAGGAGGTACAGGAGGAGCATACGGAAGAGGGCGACAGCCTGATTTTCCCGGTGCATGCCCTGACCTTCAAGGAAATGGCGGTGGGAAGCTTCATCGAGTTTATGACCCCGCCGGAGATTCCGCTCCTGCAGGGCACAATCAAACTGACGCTCCCGAAGCATTCAAACGCGCTTCAGCTCTCCTATGAGCTCATGTGGATCGGAAACAACGGCTTCGTTTCCCTTCACGGACCATGGCTTCTTGCCGGAAAGGACAGCTTCGGCCTTCATAAGACCGACGCGGCTTTCCCGGGCGTTGAGTGGCTGAGAACCGATGAGTGGTCGTCGAACCAGAGCTCGATGCTGTACCCCTTATCGGAGCGGACTGCGATTCATCCCTTCAAGGTCGCTTCCCCCATCATGGCCGTAAGCCACGAGGGCGACACGATTTCCCTTGCCTGGAACCCCTTAAAGCCGATCCTCGAGAAGCGGCCGATGCAGGTCGAATACTATCCGCAGCCCGTATTCTCCTCGCCGGACGCCGTGAATCACGCCGACGATCACCTGATGGGCCTGATGCTTCCGACGGCGATTCAGCTTTCCGAACAGAATGTCGTAAATCCGAAGACGGTGAACGCCTTCCCGCGGGGAACGAAGATCTATTTTGAGGCGGAAATCGCGCTCGGAAAAGGACACGCCGTCGACGCGGTCGCGGATTATGTCATCCGTCACGGCCTTCCGGCGCCGGGTCCCGCGAAAAAGACGCTCGACGAGCAGCTTCAGTATATCATGGAGCAGTACGAGGGACACTTCTGGTTTGATCAGGAAAAGAACACCGGCTGGGGCCTGAAGACTGTCCGCGACATGATCCGTCAGCCCGGCGAAGAGGAAAAGGAAGTAGGCACAATGATTCCGGCCTTCTTCCTGAAGCGGTATATCGAAATGTTCCCGGATACGGAGCTTTCGAAGAACCTGAAGGAGAAGCTCCGGAAGGCGGTCGCCAAGATGGGCAGCGGCGATCCGACGCGCGATCCGATGCGTATGAAGGAAGCGGATCCCGCGGCGCTTCGGGCCTATGGCGACGGAATCCTCGAGATTCAGCGCGAAGACGGCTGCTTTCCGCTCGCGACGACCGAGAAGCGCTCGCCCGGCTATTATGTGCCGCAGCTTCTGCACTGGCCCTTCGCGACCCGGGTATACAAGAATATGTGCAATGAGGGCGATATCGTCCTTGAAAACAACGTTGTATCGGCGAACCACCTGCTGTCCCTTGCGGAGGCCCTGCAGGATGAAAAGTACGCTTCGGCCGCGTACCGGACGCT
>CAMOZF010000367.1 GCA_946630765.1 uncultured Lachnospiraceae bacterium
TGGGAAACGGAAGCGACGACGACGGCGGCGGAGACGACAACCGAGGAAGTGACGACGGAAGAGCCCACGCCTGA
The DNA here is from genome assembly GCA_946630765.1 of uncultured Lachnospiraceae bacterium. Next base: position 75 of record CAMOZF010000367.1, read on the forward strand.
GGAGACGACTACAGAAGAGCCCACGACGGAAGAAACCACGGAGGCGACGACCGAGGAGACCACGACGACGGAAGAAGAGACCGAGCCCTCTCTGGATTCCCAGATGGTCGGCTTCTGGGTCGGCGAGCAGGCCTCCGAGATCACGATGCGGGAGGATTACAGCTGCTTCTATCAGGAGCCGCAGAATATGGGCAATGAGCGCGTCAGAAACGGCGTGGAATGCGAGTGGCGGATCATCGGAAACCGCCTCATGATCGTCGGCGCGGCGGACTATGTGATCTATGCGGATCTGGACCGTTACGGCGACAATACGACGATCACCGTGCTGAGTGACAGTTCTTCGTGGACGACGGAAGCATTTACAAAACAGTAAAGGAAACTACATGGAACAATACCAGGTAACGGGAATGAGCTGCGCCGCCTGCCAGGCGCGCGTGGAAAAAGCGGTCCGAAAGGTGCCGGGCGTCACCTCCTGCTCGGTTTCCCTGCTCACGAATTCGATGGGTGTGGAAGGAACGGCACGCGAGGATGCCATCATCCGTGCAGTTGAAGAGGCCGGTTATGGCGCGAAGAGGAAGGGGGCTCCGAAAGAGGCCTCTTCTTCGTCGCGTCTTCAGGAGGAGGAAGAAGCGCTTCAGGACCACGAGACGCCGAAGCTTCGGAAACGCCTTCTGTGGTCTCTTGGTTTCCTTCTTGTCCTGATGTACATTTCGATGGGACACAACATGCTGTCCTGGCCCCTGCCGCCGTATTTTGAACACAATCATCTGGCGCTTGGCTTCACACAGATGCTTCTCGCGCTCATCGTGATGATCATCAACCAGAAATTCTTCACGAGCGGCTTCAAGTCGCTTCTTCACGGCGCCCCGAATATGGACACGCTTGTGGCGCTTGGCTCCTCCGTGTCATTCGGATGGAGCGTTTTCGTGCTTTACAAAATGTTCGGCATGATCACGAAAGGCGCCACATCGATGGACCTGATGCCGCTGTATCACGACGAGCTGTACTTTGAGTCGGCAGCGATGATCCCGGCTCTGATCACGGTCGGCAAGATGCTCGAGGCGATGAGCAAGGGCCGCACGACGAATGCACTGAAGGGCCTGATGAAGCTTGCCCCAAAAACTGCAGTGCTCCTTCGGGACGGCGAAGAGCAGGAGGTCGGAATCGACGAGGTGAAGTCCGGCGATATCTTTGTCGTGCGCCCCGGCGAATCGATCCCCGTCGACGGCGTGGTGCTGTCGGGAAACAGCGCGGTCAATGAATCCGCGCTGACCGGCGAATCGATCCCCGTTGACAAGGCGGAGGGTGACACGGTAAGCGCCGCGACAATGAATACCGCAGGGTATCTGCAGTGCCGCGCGACAAGAGTCGGCGAAGATACGACGCTTCAGAAGATTATTCAGATGGTGTCGGACGCTGCGGCGACGAAGGCGCCGATCGCGCGGATCGCCGACAAGGTTTCGGGAATTTTCGTCCCGACTGTGATCGGCATCGCACTGCTTGTCATGGCCGGATGGCTGATTTTCGGAAAAAGCGATCTTGCCTATGCATTGGAGCGGGCAATCTCGGTTCTGGTCATTTCCTGTCCCTGTGCGCTGGGGCTTGCGACCCCGGTTGCGATCATGGTCGGAAACGGCCTCGGCGCGAAAAACGGCGTGCTTTTCAAGACGAGCGAATCGCTGGAGCTTCTCGGAAAGACGCAGATTGTCGTTCTTGATAAGACCGGGACGATCACGGAAGGACAGCCGAAGCTTCGGGACATCCTTCCCGCGCCCGGACTCAGTGAAGAAGAGCTTCTGGTCCTCGCGGCCGCGCTGGAACAGAAGTCCGAGCATCCGCTTGCGAAGGCGGTAACGGAGGAAGCGGAGAAGAGAGCACTTGTCCTTCCTGAAAGCGCAGATTTCAAGGCGGAGGTCGGAAACGGCCTGTCGGCTGTGGTCGGCGGGCAAAAAATGCACGGCGGAAACCTCAAATACATCAGCGGATTTACCGAAATCCCGCAGGCAATGCAGGATGCGGCGGAGAAGTTCTCCGAAGAGGGAAAGACGCCGCTCTTTTTCGAAAGAGACGGACAGCTTCTCGGCATCATCGCGGTTGCGGATGTTGTGAAGGCAGATTCTCCGTCTGCGGTTTCTGAGCTTCGGAACATGGGCATTGAGGTCGTGATGCTGACCGGCGACAACCAGAGGACTGCGCAGGCAATCGGCAGAGAAGCCGGCGTGGACCGCGTGATTGCGGGCGTGCTTCCGGACGGCAAGGAAAGCGTGATCCGGGAACTGAAGGCGCGCGGAAAGGTCGCGATGGTCGGCGACGGCATCAACGACGCGCCGGCGCTGACATCCGCAGATATCGGCCTCGCGATCGGCGCCGGAACGGATGTTGCCATCGACAGCGCGGACATTGTACTGATGAATTCAAAGCTTTCG